>CADCFX010000011.1 GCA_902800945.1 uncultured Erysipelotrichaceae bacterium
AGTGTCAAAACCTTATAGCCTTGATCAACACTATCAAGATGAAGATAAAACTAACGATCAAATCATCGATTCGTTAGGATTAAATCATCCTATTGCTCCAATTAAAACAGAATCAAAATCTAAGGATGAAAACCCCGTTTTAACACATGAACCAAATAACCACAATGGGGAAAGTGAAACAGAAGAAGAAAAGAAAAACAAAGAAAATGCCGAAAAAATGAAGCAATATCTAATAAGTAGTGCTAAGCGAAAAAAAGTAGATGAGGGAGAAATAAGCGGATTCATTTCATTCATAGAGACGAAGCTCCAGAAACAGCCGGATACAGTTGAATATCGACTTAGTTTAAATCCAGAAGGAACAGAATCAACCGACCCTTTAGCTATATCATTATTTGTCAAGCGGGATGAAGGAACAGAATCAACCGACCCTTTAGCTATATCATTATTTGTCAAGCGGGATGATAGAATTACGGGTGCAAAAGTGGAATATATAAATGCATTATTGAACGATATATTGCTTTATGAAAAAAAAGAAAAAGAAATCCATCCAGAAGCAAAGACAAAACCAAATATAATAAATCCCACAAAAGAAGAGCATCCTGCAAAAACTGATGCGGAAAGAGTATTGGAATGCTTGAATGATTATGCCATAAGAATAAGATGGTCTCGTCATTGTCTAAATGATTTAATCGATATAATAAAGGCATATAGTACAGAAAAGAAAAATGCAACAGAGATTCTTCTAACTTTAGACTCTGATATAGCGGGTGGAGATTATTCGGTACATTTGTTTATCGAACCATCTATAGAACAGAAGATTGAAGAACAATTAAAAAGAATTAATAATTTAATGGATGGTTTTCTAACTATAAAAAGAATTATTGATCCGGAATTAATGACAGAATCAAGCCCAACAGATACTAAGGAAGAAGCTGAATACAAAGAAACGGGCAGAGCGCGTAGAAATCCAAGCGATGAAAGGTGGGACGATCCTCCTGCATTTGGAATCGGTAAAGGAACTGCGGATGATTCTGAACCTGTAGAGACCACTACTGGACCTGCCGAAGATATAGTATCACCAGCTGCGAAAGACACCGGCTATACTTATATGGCTGAGTCAACAGCACCTCGGGATGGTTTTGCTTTATCAGAGGCTACGCCAATCCCTGCTGATCCAGAGGGTTCGCCCGTATATTCTGGCGGAACCAAATTTGGAACAATCTCTCAAACAGATGTTGATAGAATGAAAAACATAAATAGCATATACGAAGAAATAATCTGGCGTATATTAGCTTTAGGAGAAGAAGAAATAACGCCAGAACTAGTTGAAAAAGTTTTATCTGCCTCAGAAGACCTAGGTATAAAATACATTTCAGGGATGAACACTTATGTAATAGAGTATGATCAAGAAGGAGAAAAAACCTTTAGAAGCATTTCATATAAAGGAATACTTTATCAGTTGCAAAAACATTTAGACAGTGGGGCAGAAACAACAAGACTAAACTTAAAAGGAGTTCAAACTATTAATTATGCCGCAGCAGTCGCATATGTAGCTAGTTCTGCAATTAGCCTCAATGGCGGACGCTTCTTTATCGCTGCCCAATTAATTGAGCAAATCAGAAAAAAAGGCTTAAAAACGGTTTTGAAAGTAAATCAAGAACATGATGGAGTTATACTAAAAACACAAATGGAATTAGCCTTTACAAGTGATAGATCAATGTCTGACCTTGGACTTAGTTTTGGTGAAGGATTGGTTAGTGCAGTATTTAGTATTTATTTGCCAAATGGTCAAGAGATACCAATAAAAATAAATCCAACTGGTGGGGAAAGAATACAATTATGATAAAAGAAGGAGTAGGGGTTGATATAAAATGGATAATGAAAAAGAAACTGTATTAGCTTCTACTAATCCGGAAGAAGCTAACGCAGAAACAAATATAATAAAGGCTTCAGAACTTAAAGACAACATAACGGCTAACCAAAGAAGAGATATGTCGGCAATAATACCCCAGGAGTCGATTAAGGGCGCCGAAGCAAGTAATACTCTTTTAAGCAAAGAAACAACCTTAAAAGGAGATGGAGCAGTAGTTATTGGCAACATAGAGGGAGAGGAATTAAAACTAATTCCTGAGGCAAATTTCCCCCCTAAAATAGATATAGAAACCCGAAAAAAAGCCCAACAAGAGGCATTGAAAGCCAAAAGGGATCCAAATAAAAAGAAAAAGACCATAAGTGAAGCTGGAAAGAAAGCTCAAAATATTACAACCATAATAGTATTAATAGTAATCGCTTTTTTAGGAACCTTTGCTTACTTTTTCGTCAATCGAAAGACAGAAGAAGACTTTGTGCCCAAAGAGGTTACTATCGAATTAGGAGATCCGTTGCCGCTCCATGCTAAAGATTATGTTAAACCAGGGGTAGGAAAAGTTGATGATTTACTATATAGCATAAACACATCTGAAGTTAAAATAGACGAAGTAGGCGATTACGAATTCACTGTAAATCATGCGGGGGTAACCAAGAGAGGAACAATTAGTATTGTTGACACAATACCGCCTAAAGTAAAGGTTAAAGAACTTCACGTAGTTGAAGGAAGCGAATATACCCCTGAAAGCTTTATAACATCTTGCATAGATTATAGTGGTTGTGAATTCTCTTTCAAAGAAGAAGCGTTAGCTAATTTTAAAGATCCAGGATTATATAATAAAGATAATAACAACTTGGTATTAGTTATTAAAGATCCTTATGATAATCAAACAGAAGTAGGTGTAACACTATATATAGAGGCATCCAGTGATATAGTTAAATACCATAAAGATATCCCGTATGATACTTTGTTAGGATATTCTTTAAAATCGATATATGAAGTTCACTATAGTAGTTTTGGTAATAACTCCGTTTTATCATATGCCAAGAAAATAAATACTTATACATATCAAAATGAAAATATGTTTGCTGAAGAAGTAAAAAAACACGAAGGAGAGAAAGAAGTTACATCAAATAAAAATGAAAAAACTATAACAATTACTGAAACAACAACTAGTCTTATAAATAGTAATACGCGTCAAGAAATTGATAATTACTTAGTTGGACAAGGATATCTTCAAACACAATAAAAAGCTATTGATTTCAATAGCTTTTATTTTTTTAAACTTTCAACAATCAAATTTACTTCATTTATAGCTCTGCTATCGTATGGAAGTATATATTTAATTAATTGTTTATTATTAGTAATAAAAATTACAAAGTCATCCCCCAAGTATATAGTATCTACAGTACTAAGTTTAATATCTCCTAAAAAATCTGAGGTTCCTTCTTTATTACATAAGCTAATAATTGTATTAATCTTATTAATATAATAATCTTCTAAATTATTACTTAACTTTAAGACATTATTTCTATTGCGTAAATACTTAGCTTCAGCATCATAATATTTAAAATTGTTTTTATCTACAACTACAGAACAAGCCAAGATAGTTGAAACCTTCTCTTTATAATTATTATAGAATCCATCATTATTAATAGTGTTTAAATATTTACTCTTTTTAAACTCTAAATAATCTAAATAATCTTTGCTTATTGGATTATCTATAATTGGACAAACAGTAGAATCAATTTTTAATCCATAGCTTCTTTTTAGTAATTTATTAATTAATATTGTAACAAACTCAATAGGTTCGTTAGTATCTTTAGTAACCATGATCAATTCGCTTGCTAGCTTATGAAGGATTTCTTCGTAATAGTCATCAAATTCTCCTTCTATCTTGTTGAAATATACGGCATTACCATTCCTAACACCTAATAATCTGCCAATTATTATACCATTTTTCTTAATGATTACCTTGGCTCCATTTTTATTTAATATCGCATAGTGTAAGAAGTCATTCCCTCTTGCTCCTAAACGATAATTAGTATTAATCTGCGACCTATATATTTCTTGATTATAATTATCAATTATTTCAGCTTCATATTCATTCTCTTTTACACTTATATAAGGGATAGTGCTCTTTATCTTTTTAAATCCCTCCATATATATATATTCTAAATTTCTTAACCTGGTTTGAATATCTGCATCTATATAATAATCGTCATCAAATATAGAATCAATAATATCCGGTTCAATACTTTTACTAATAATATTTAAATTATAATTAATAATTTTAACAACTTTTTCGGCGTTAATTAGGTTAATATCTTGATCTGGATATAATTTTTTATATTCTTCACAAATCTTTTGATAATTATTTATTATTAAACCCAAATTATCAACAATACCATCGTAATAGCCCTCCGCGACCATTATTAGATTCTGACTATTGAACAAGAAATCTTCCAACTCAGGACTACTTTTTTTATAATCATTAATCTTATAACCATTAAATATCTTTTCCATATCTTTCAATGATAATACTCTTGTTTTTAATTCATAATATTTTGATGTTAATGGATAATCAAGATTTTCCGCCGATACCTTCCTTAAATAATCTTCTCTGTAATGAAGTTCAATTCTTTGCGTATTCATATTCTTCTTAATAAAACTTTTTGTTTTAGTAATAATCTCATTGATAATCTTTAAGTAATTATCATATTCTACTATATCATCAGTATTATATATATCTAATCTATTTCCGTAAATAAATTTTTGTTCTTCTTTATTAATATATATTTCTCCAACAACACTATTAATGCCTTCATTAATCTTCTTGATAATCTTCTTTTCTTTTGCGGTTACTTTTACTCCGAGAGGTTTATTGTAACTTGTTGCCTCCATAATTTTAATAATCTCATTTTTATCATGGCTGTCTTTTAATTTTTGTAATTCTTTGTTAATAGAATTAATTATATCTTGATTTTTAGTATGTTCAAAATACAAATCATAATATTTAGGCTTTACTATTCCAAGCTTATTAAGACAGTTAACACTATCAAATCTTTCTTCTACCCATGGTATTAAAATATTAGATATAATGTCATTAATATTAACAGAATCAACATTTAGATATTCTATATATCTTTGTCTTAAGTCATCTAAAGAAAAGTCGTCGATAAAAGCAAATAAATAATCTTTTGGATTAGAATCAGTGAGAGTTCTAACAAAAATCTTGTTCTTCTGCTTCTCGATAAAATCTTTAGCAAATTGTCTTCTTTTATTGTATACAATATTCTCTTTTAGTTTAAAGTTTCTAAGCATCTTAGCATAGAACTCATTATTAAACTCTACACACTTATTACTAATAAAAGTATTAACAAATTTCTTGCAGAAATTATATAATTCTTTTTTGGCAGAATAAGTATCTATACTATAGTATTTAACATAATCATAGAATGTCTCAATAATAACATTATAGCTATAAAAACAATTTTCTAACATCAAATATATAATATTATCCAAATAAGTATTCTTCTTAATAGCTTTAGCAAAACTATTAATGTTTTCTGTAGATTTAATCTTTCTAAGATTAGTATCTATCTTTATATGCAAGTTTTGAATGATTATAGAATTCTCTTCTTTAAACATTAAAAGTTTTTCATCGATAACTATATTTTTGATACCTAATACATCTTTCAAATTAATATCCTTGTTACCATTTGATACCATCTGAATAGTCTTTTCTAATCCGAAAGTCAAGTATGATGCCAAAACGGCTTTATACGTTATTACTGTACATCTACTAATTTGCTTAGATAATAAAGACTTCATCTTAATAGTTTCAAACAAATAATTTACCTCATTAAAATCAATTTTTTCTATTTCTTCATACGGTAGATCAAATAATATATTTACTAAGTCTTTATTATTAAATATTGTTAAATCAACTTTTTCCAACCAGGTTTTGTCTATATAAGTGACTAAATCGTCTTTACTTAGTATTTCTTTTAATACATCCGAAGATAATAGCTCATCCAAAGAAATGCCCTTCAATGTGGCAATTTCCACAATCTCAGAGGAAATCATATGATTAGCTATAAAAGGAGTAACTATATAATATAATACATCTTCTTTATCTAAAAAAGACAACATCTCATATAACATACTATGATCTATTTTATCGATTAAAGAAGGACTATCCAAAAATCCTTTTACAAATATTTTATCTTTATTATCAATATTCACATTTAAACTAGTGATACTATCTAATATATCTTTACTTTGTAACATATTAAACGTAGACTTAAACGATAGTTTATTAAGCAACAATTCAATTGCATAAGAAGATTGATCTTTTATGAAAACAGGATTTCTCAAAAAATTTAAAATCTCTTCTTCTTCATAATTATTACAAATAGCTTCGATCATTATTGTATCTATAAATCTATTAAATAGATTATAATTATTAAATATATTCTCTCTTTCCTTAATGTCTATTTTCTCAAAAGGGTATATATCCAAACTATGTTTTACACATTTCTTTAAATTAGCTTCGGTTATTAATGAAGTTGCTCTATCAGGATATAATTTATACATCTTTTCTAAAATAGCAGAAAAAGTTTCGTTAGTTAAATTCTTAGTTTTGAAGATATCTTCAATTTCTTTAGCATCAAAGAATGCTAAATACTTATTATTAAATTTAGCAATCATATCAATATTATTCTTTAGGTACTGTACTACTTCTTTGTTTTCGGTATTTTTAAAAATAATACTATTTCTTTCTATTAGATATATTATTTTGTTATTCGTATTATATAAATCAATGAAGTCAGTTAATACAGAGCAAGATTTAATTAACAGATTTGTATAAGCTTTTTTTGTAAACTTGCAACATGTTTCATAATCACTTAAATCTATATTATTTAGAGCGCTAGGGGAATAGGGAACATCTAAAGAAAAGTCAGGAATCTTATCTCTAACACTTTTATTTTCAAGTATTTCTTTTAATATATAGTTTTCTTTAAAATTGCTCTTGTCTTTTACAGACTCATTAAACAAATAATAATCTATATCATTACACTTGTTTTTATCATTTATATATTTAATTTTTTCTTTCTTTGTTAGAGTTTGCCATAATCTAAGTAATATAATTTTTTCTTTAAACACATTAATATATATATCGCTATTATATAAAATATTTAGTTTTTTATCTTTTCCTATATTAATTAGTACATCTATTAATACCTTATTAAAATAGATATAATTTTCACTATTTCTAGCAGTTATTAAAGCTTTTACATCATCTAGTAAATTTTTACTATCTTTCAAGTAGGTTATAATACTATTTCTATCATTATTTTCTTCCTCGCCATAGTCATTACTTTTATAAATAATAAAATCTACAAGACTAGTAAGTTTATTTTTTACATCCTCTTTATTCATATTATTCCTCCGTTTATTAGAAAAAAAGGTTAATAACCTTTTTATTCTATATAACTTTGTATTTTATTTGCATCTTCACTATTTTCGTTACTATTAATCAATACCGCATGAACTACAAGTCTTTTATCGTTATCCAAACACGTAGATAAAGTAAGAATTTTGTCATTTACAGTAACATTAGCATCAAATTGATAATTGCTTCTGCCTTTTATCAAATTAATAAAATTTTGAAAGCTTTCGTCATTTTCGAAATTAATATAGAGATAATCACTTGTTACATCAATGCTATAAATAGAGAAGACTTTCCAAGTCATGGACTTATATAAAGTATTAAAGGTAATATATTGGTTATCAGCATTATTCAACCATTTCTTCTTAGTTACATTGTTTAATGTTCCAAACATAACTCCACTATAATAACGATTGTGACCATAAATTATAGTATTAGAATCTAAATTTTGTTCATCATTACGATAATCCATAAAAACCCAACCATTATAATCTTTTTCACGATTGAAGTTTCTACTTAAATAGTAACTATTATCAGCACCCTTAACTATAGGATAATCTATCTTGGTTCCTAATACAGTTAGCCATCCAACAGTATCACTGTTTTTTCCTAACAGTTTTTTATATGAAGCTTGTTCTTGTTGAACTACTGGTTGTTCTTGCTCCGGAGCGTTTTTTAGAACGGGAGCAATCTCTTTAACTGGCTCTTCGTCCATTACCTTTATTATTTCGTCTTTAATATCATTTACTTTCAACTCTGATTGATAATTATTAAATATAATATATCCAAATATTGACCCAATTATTAAGAATATTATTATAGAACAGGCTTTCAATGTCGTAAAAATTATTTGCTTTAAATAATTCTTTTCTAAATAATCTTTTGAATATATCAAAGACAATTTAATCTTATATTTAGATTTATATTTTTTGTTAATCTTTTTAAGCTTGTAAACAGTGTCTATATCATTAATATCTTCATGTATTTCTATATTAATATTTTTTCTTCTATTACTAGATAACATAGAACATACTTTTTCTATATCAGGTATATAACCTTTTTCTAAGTGTATAGTTCTTAAATACTTATTAATGCTTAAAAATGAATTTAAATCTTCTATATCATCATTTTTTAGTATCTCTGATATCCTTATACTACTCTTATAATAAATTTTAGAAAAAGAAGTTAAGTTATTCTCTTGCATAAAAAGTGAAGTAAATAATATCTCACTTCTAGAAACAACTTCAATATTCTTTTTATCTAATATTTCTATCATAAAAGTAGGAATTGCATAACAACTAACTTGTTTGATGTGCCTACTTTCAACTATTGCTTCACACAATGAGTAAGATAGGGTAGCATCATCATTAAGACATATACTTTGTATTGCTTCTACCTTTTTCAAAAGAGGGATTATTAGTTCAGCTATTTCATTAAGACTTATAACAGCTGTATTAATTCCCTTATCTTCAGCTAGGTCGTTAATAAACATTCCAACAATCTTACCATTAGCATTAATATAATCAACACTAAACACTAACTCGTTATTAGAAATAACATTAGTGTTTAATAGATTGTCTGGAACCGGTTTATTAGTACGATATTTAAAAGATAAAGCATTATCAGAAATTTCAATTACAATCTTTTTCATCGCCTTACTATTCATCCTCCTATTATATAATACCATAAAAATACTAACTTTTTCATAAAAAAAAGCACATTTTACTTTTTTATGTTATAATATAATCAGTATAGAAAATAGAAGAGGTAGAAAGATGAAAAGAAAAAAACTATTATTTAAAAGCATTGTATTAATTGTTTGCTTATTTTTATTACCTTGTGTTGTAAAGGCTAACGACTCGTCAATTAGTAATTGGAAGTTATTCTGTGACGAAACTGAACTAACAGAAGCGAATTTAAATACAAATTGTTACTTAATTGCTCAAATAACTGATGCCACAAATGGTGGTAAAAAAATAAGCGCCGTTTTGACAAGAGTTACTGCCGAAAAGGCTGAAATAGTAAGCGCTCATCCAGCGTTCAATACCACTCAAGTTGAAACCACATTAGCATCAGCAAAATTTAACAATAATTTACACGGCTCAAATGCTTACTGTACTGATGCTAACTGCTACGATTTTACATCATCATCAGGGATAGTTAGTAATTCAAACGATTCTAAGATAATTAGCCACGGCTTTACAGGATATACGCCAATCGGATACTGGAATATTAAACTATTAGCAGACCAAATTACTTCCGATACAGAGTGCGCAAAAATATGCGTTTATGCTGATATGATGCTTCAAGGAAGCGAAAGCACAGTTGGTAATATGCCAACTAATACAGCCAATGGTGCGTGTATTGAGCTAAATCTAGCAAAAGGTGGAAAAAAGATTTGCTATTGTGACCCAACAAGCAATGTATGTTATGGATTAAATGGTTCAGAAGTAACCAAAGAACAATTTACAGCTGAATGTGCTTGTAGGGTAGAAAATGGTAAGTTCTACGATCAAGATGGAAAAGAAGTTACAAAAGATGTATATGAAGCAAAATGTAATAAGAAAGTGTGCTATGAGAGTGATGGCAAATACTACGGAAAAGACGGAGTTGAGGTAACTAAAGAACAATTTGAAAAAGATTGTCTACCTAAGACCGGAAACTTTGCTTCGTACGCAGTACTAGCCGCTGGAGCATTGATAGCACTTAGCGCAATAACAGTTGCTAAAAAACATAATAAATTCTATAGAGTTTAAAAATAACAAGACTTCTTGTTATTTTTTTATTAAAAAAGATAACAACTTGTTATATAATAAAGCCATAAAAATTAATTGGGAGGATAATATGTCAGATATTATAAAAAAAGCCAAAGAATTAGTTGAAACAGCTTCTAAGAAAGTAGACAAAGAAAAGGTTAAAGAAAGTGCTAAAAGAGCTGGAGAAATTGTTAAAGACGGAAAGATAAGCAAAGAAGAAAAAAAGAACTAACAAAAATGGCTAAAGATTTGATGAAAGATTTCCAAAACGGGAAAAAATAAGGTGTATAGTTTTATACATCTTTTTTTGTTATAATCATAATGGAAGTGTAAAAGATGAAAAAAAACCTAATCTTTATTATTGTATTATTATTACCAATTGTTGTTAATGGAGAAACCATAACAGTTTCTTTTGATTCGTGTATAGACGGAGATACAGCACATTTTATATATCACGATCAAAATTTAAAAACGCGTTTTTTAGCAATTAATGCTCCGGAAATAGCCCATGATAATAAAAATGCTGATTTCATGGGAGAGGAGGCCAAAGAACTAACCTGTAAATTACTAAGCAATGCTTCCAAAATAGAACTAGAATTTGATAACAACAGTAATAAAGAAGATAAATATGGACGTACCTTGGCTTGGATTTGGATAGATGGAAAGCTTTTACAAGAATCCCTAATCAAGGAAGGGATGGCCAAGATAGATTATATCTATGATGAATACTTATATGTTCCATATCTCTGCCAAGTCGAAAAAAAAGCCCAAAAAGAAAGAAAGGGAATTTGGGAAAAAGAAAAAGGACTTGGTTATTGTTCCAAAGTAAAAGATAACAATTACACTTTGGATGATTTAAAAAACGATAAGTTAGAAGACATAGATATAAACCAAAGTGAAATTATAATATTAGCAACCATAATTGTTTTCTTAGTATTTATGATTCTAATAACTATATTTGTAATAAAAAGGAGCTAGTTTTTTTCTAGCTCCTTTATTCTATCTAACACTTTGCTAATGTCTACATTTGGCACTGTAAAATTACTTGCAAAAGCTTTCAGCTCTTCTAGCTCATTAGACTTTGCTAAAAAATCTGTTATCTTGTCATAATGTAATCCGATTAAATCATTACAAGCCAACTCGATTAAGTAAGGCACATTATTATCATTTATATAATAATCTTCGATAACGCTCTTGTCGGGAATAGCTTTGTTATAATTAAATGCTAATCTAAGTAATCTTTCATCATCCTTTTTTATAATACAAGAATCGATAAAGGCAGTCAATTCGGCAATATCTAAAATAGGTATTGTTCCTCCACCAACTCTTGAAGCTAAGTCAAACAGTTTTATAGGAGTTAATTCAACTCCTAAAGAAGTTATATAATCAAACCCTAGCAAAACCCTTTCATCTTCGAAAGATTTAGCATCTTTTAAATCTTCTATATACAAATCTAATCTATTTCTTATCTCCGGAGTAGCTTCAGTATACTCCTCACTTGTTATAATATCATTTAATAATTGCTCTTTCGTAATGATTCTATCCATATAATCCTGCATGCTATTAAACATATTCATCTCTCCTTAATAATTCTTAATATTATTTATTACCCAAGATCTTTTTACTAAATCTTTAATACCGGTGTTACAATAACGACAATACTTTTCCCCTAATGTAGTTATTGGTGCCCCACAATTAGGACAATTTAATCCTAACAACTTTTTATCTAAATCAACAGTGGTAGGATCAATTACATATATTATTTCTACTAAAAACCTATCTTGAATTTTCTTTCTTATACTTTTTCCGTCGCTATAATAATACTCAATAGCACTAGCTGTATATAATGAGGCAATTCCTTTACTCTTTTCATATCTATTAATTACAGTTTTATGAATATTTATATCATCATACTTGACTCTTTTATCACCAAGATCTTCTATCCTTGCCAAAGCCATAGTTTTTATACTCTCACTATAGTTTTTTAAATCTTCAACATCCTTTTTATCAATGGCCCTTAAATAATTTAAAATAGTGTTTTCTGCCATGCTTTTTAACTCATTTATGTTTAAGTCGGGGAAATCCCTTTTTATAGCTTCTGTTGCTAAAGTTTCCATAGATGATAGGGATTTTGGAGTGTTCTCATTTTCTATTTCACTTTTTTCAATAGCTTCTTTTAAATCTCTAGTTCCAAAATATTTTTCTAAGAAAGAGCCAACAATACTTTTAAGGTAAAAAATTAGAATTATAATTACTATTAATACTACAGCAATTAATACTAATGTAAATAACGTCCCCTTCATACAACACCTCATCATAAAGATATCATAAATTGTAACAAAATACTACCATTGATAAATAAGTTATTTATTAAAGAAGCAATATGATATATAATTACAGTAGGGTAGATATATATGAAAAAACTAATAGGAATAATAGTAAAATTAGCTCTAAGTGCAGCCCTAATATACTTCTTATATGCGAAGGTTGAGGTTAGGGTTTATCGAGCACTTGGCACATCTATGGATAGTACCATATACAATGGAGAACTATTATTAAGCGTCAAAGCCAAAAACATTCAAAGAGGAGACATTGTTGTCTTTAATACAGAGGGTTCTCCAAGTATAAAAAGAGTCATAGGACTTCCAAAAGAAAAGATAGAAATTAAAAACAACGGCAATATCTATATAGAGGATAACTTATTTAAAGAAAACTATATAAGCAGCAAAACTAATATCGGCGAACTGACTTATCCTCATACCATAGCTGATAATAGCTATTATGTTCTTGGTGATAACCGCCTTGACTCTTATGATAGCCGATTCACAAAAATCAAAGACATTAACAAGAGTAGAATAAGAGGAAAAATAGTTTTTTCAATATCAAGATTTAAATTAATTAAAAAAATGAAATACTAGAAATATGATTTGATAACAAATTGTTTCTATGCTATTCTAATTATAGAAAGGTAGATTATAATATGAAAAATAAGAGTAGTTTTATAATAATAATAGTTTTATTATTTATCGTAGGATTATCATTCAGTTATGTTTCCTATTCATTAAAAAATAACCAATCAAATACATCTAGAGAATATAGTAAATGGGATGTAGAAATAACCAACATAGAAATAACAACAATTGGTGAAAGCGAAGACAATGGTTATACCTACAAGGAGGATACTCTAGTAATAAAGCCAATCATAAAAACAATAGAAGATTCCATTCTATACCGAGTAACTATAAAAAATAAAGGAAGTATTCCTGCAAAACTTGGCAGATACTTATACAACGAAAAGAACTCAGAAAGACATCTTACTTTTAAACACAACATTCCTAAAGAAGAACTAGCTCCTGGTGAAGAAACAATAGTAGAATTGGTTGTATATCCAACAGATGAGATTTTTGAAGAAGGAGCTACATACACTAATGAGTATACTGCAATATATGAATACATCCAGAAAAAATAATAATCAAAGGTGGTACTAACATGAAAAAAAATCAGAAAATCGATGAACTCAAGAAAAATATTGATAATACTATTAAAATACCACTAATGGTTAAAGAAAAAGAGAACAAGAGTAAAAAAGTAAAGAATAATAAAGTGGTTCATCATCCAGAAAACCAGAAAAAAGATAAAGAAAATAGCTCTATATTATTAGCAATAATAGTATTGTTATTATTAATAACATCGTATGTAATAATAAACAAAATGATATCTACAGAGAATAAACCTGTAGCAATAGCTGATAAAAAAGAAAAAAAGGGCACCTCATTAAGCCTAAATACCAAATGGATTACAGCGGATGATAGCATGTTCTACTTCGACAAAGAAGGAAACTTCTATTGGTATGACGATTACACTGATAAAAAAGATAATTATTATGATGGCACCTATACATATAAGCAAGGAAAAGATGCTCTAAAAGAAATGGGATATGATGAAAAAGAATTTCTCAAAGTATTTGGCGAAAAGATTTCTGAAGACAGAGTATATTCTTTAGAATTAACCCCGGTAACCGCCTTTATAGAAGGAAGAGATCAATCAGAAACATTTTTGCCTAAAGGAACTAAATGGTGGTTTATTTTAATAATAAAAAGCGAAGGCGGAGCCATAGCTTATAATAAAACATTAGATATTAGATATCATCTAGAAAGTCAATAATTATTGGCTTTTTTTGAAAGAAGGAGATTGTGATAAAAGAAATAAAAAGTATAATGTCTACAATAAAAGAGCATCAATATGAAGTTTTTATAGTAGGAGGTTATGTTAGAGATTATCTCCTAAATATTAGAAATGAAGACTATGATTTAGCAACTAACATGCCATTGGAAGAATTAAAAAAGATAATACCCAATCTTCATATCATGAAAGAAAACCACCATCGTCAAGCATCAACAATTAGGATTGGAAATAAAACAATAGAAATATCTACTTTTAAAGGTGATAATATTGAAGAAGATCTATCTAATAGAGACTTTACAATTAACGCCTTGGCTCTTGATATAGATAATAAGCTAATTGATCCTAATAATTATAAAGAAGATCTTAATAACAGAATAATAAAACTAATTAAAAAGGATGGAAGCGGTCTAGATTATGATCCTTTAAGAATACTAAGAGCCATAAGATTCGCCTTATCTCATAATTTTACAATTAGCAATAATACGAAAGAAAAAATATTAGAAAAGAAAGAATTATTAAAAACTGTCACAAAAGAAAGAATTAATAATGAATTATTAAAAATATTAAGTTATAAAGAAGCTACAAGATATATAGATGAATATAGAGAACTATTCTTTATTATAATTCCACGTTTGAAAGAAACATATAATTTTGATCAACATAATAACTATCATATATATGATGTATTCCATCATACTCTTAAAGTAATAGATGGCGTATCAAACAATAAATATTTAAAACTAGCGGCATTATTTCATGACATAGGCAAACCCGAAAAGTTTTTTACCGACGAAGAAGGAATAGGGCACTTTTATGGTCACTGGGAAACTAGCGCTAAAATATTTAATCAATATTGTAAAGAATACAAAGTTGATAAAAAAACTAAAGATATAGTTACTAGTCTAATAATAAATCATGAGCGCCAATTACCTTCTAAAAGAAGTAATATGATTAAATTCTTACAAAAATTTAATCCAGAATATTTAAATCTATTATTCGAATTAAAAAAAGCAGATATACTAGCTCAAAACCCTATCTATCAAGAACAATCCCTGTCTAAATTACAGGATGAGATCAATAGATATACTATTCTTATAAATGAAGAACTAGTTCTTCATGAAAAAGACTTAGCAATTAATGGAGAAGACTTAATATCTTTAGGTTATAAAGGAAAAGAAATAGGAGAAATAAAAAAACAATTATTAAATGCTGTAACAAATAATAAACTCAAAAACAATAAAAAAAATATAATAGAATATTTAAAAGAAAGATGTGAATAATATGGAAAATAATAATGAAAAAGGAATTAAACAAAATCGCATAATAATAGTACTAGTAGTAATTATCATAGCTTTAATGTTTGCTATAGGTATATTAGTAGGGCAAAGATTGAATGATGTTCCAAACAACGAAAATCCTAACAAAATCGTTAATGGAAAGGAAACAGAAGAAAAAGAAGATGAAAAAGTAGAAGAGAAAGCAGAGGAAAAAGAAGACTCTAAAGAAAAAATAGAAGATAAATATGAAGACCTCCCTGCTAATAGTCGTTACTTAGAAAATGTTCCTGGAATACCACGTTACTTATGTGGCGGAGTTATGTTCCAATTTAATAAAAAAGATGTCTATTTAAAGGATTTGACAGATAATGAAAAACTAAATTTATTACTAACAGCATATTATAGTCAAATAACAGTAATAGGTAATCCAGATTATAAGCCACTGATATTAGGTGATGAAGATATCAAAAAATACTTTGAAGATACTAGTTTCTTAGATGATATTAAAAAGAATGGTCTTAATTCAAGTGACGCTAATAATTCATACGAAGTAGCAGAACCTATCTTTATTGAATTTAAAAATAACAAATTATATGTTAGTGAATATGCAACTGGTTGTGAAGGACCAGGAAATGATGGCTACGATGTTATATTAGTAAACGCTAAAAAGAATTCTAAAGAGTTAATTAAGACGTATAAAGTTTATTATAAAAAGAATCTTTTTGATGAAAAAACAGATAATTTTACTAATGAAATATACATAAACAAAAATGACACTAAACCAAAATATAGAGACGTTGCTTACGACAAATTTGCTGAATTAGATTATACTGACTTTGATTCATATACCATGCATTTTGACATAACTAATAACAACATAAGATTTGAAAAAATGATTTATAACGAAGATAACTAATTGACAAAAAATACTCATCGCTATAAAATACACATAGAAACGAAGAAAGAGAATAGTATAAATAATTATTCTTTAAGAGAGTTCATGTTAGGTGAGAATGAATAAATAATTATTTAGAATGACACTCTAGAGTTGATTAAGGAATAAATACTTAATCCGGCCATAACCGTTATAATAAAAGAGATTACGAAAGTAATAAATTGGGTGGTACCGCGGAATTAACTAGTTTTCGTCCCTAGGGGAAGAAAACTAGTTTTTATTATTTAGAAAGGTGCATGTAAAATGAGAAAAGTTTATAATGAAACAATTACTATGAAATCAGTAGGAAAAAAAGTTACACTTGCCGGATGGGTTGCCAAAAGACGTGACTTAGGAGGATTATTATTTGTCGATTTACGAGACAGAACAGGAATTATTCAATTGGTTTTTAATCCCGAGAATAGGAATTATGAACTAGCAAACACCCTGAAAAACGAGTATGTAATCGAAGTAACTGGTACAGTAGTCGAAAGAAGTAACAAAAATCCAAACCTAGCAACTGGCGATATAGAAATAGAAGTAGAAAAGCTTGAAATACTAAATACGTGTGAGGAATTACCTTTTCCAATTGTAGATGATGTTAATACTTCAGAAGATAACAGATTGAAATACAGATACTTAGATTTAAGAAGAAACATACTGAAAGAAAACATATTTTTAAGAAATGAAATACTACATTTCTTAAGAAATAAAATGTATGATTTAGGATTCACAGAAGTTCAAACTCCAATATTAACAGCCTCATCTCCAGAAGGAGCTCGTGATTTTGTCGTTCCTTCTCGCGTTTATCCGGGGAAATTCTATGCCTTACCTCAAGCCCCTCAAATATATAAGGAGTTATTAATGGTAAGTGGCTTTGAAAAATATTTTCAAATAGCTCCTTGCTTTAGAGATGAAGACCCACGTGCTGATAGAACCTTAGAATTTTATCAATTAGACTTAGAAATGTCATTTGTTGAAGAAGACGACGTGCTTAATATTGGCGAAGAAATATTCTATGACACTTTTTGTAAATTTAGTAATAAAAAAGTGTCACCTAGACCATTCAGAAGAATCGCTTACAAAGATGCCATAAATCTATATGGCTCTGATAAACCTGATTTAAGATTCGGTATGGAAATAAAGGATATTACAGAAATATTTAAAAAAACAGAATTTACAGTATTTAAAAATATTATCAGTGATGGTGGAATAATAAATGCTATTGTTGCTAAAGGGGCCGCTGATAAGTATTCGCGTAAACAACTTGACGAATTGACAGAATTTGTCAAAAGCAAAAAAGCTTCTGGTTTAGCATATCTAAAAATCGCAGATGATATAACAGGATCAATAGCTAAAGTAGTAACAGAACAAGAAGCAAAAGGACTAAATGAGCAATTAGAATTAGAAAATGGTGATTTGGTTTTAATTATATCTGGAGATAGACATATTGTTAAGCCAGCGCTAGGAGCACTAAGACTTAGAATTGGTGAAGATTTAGGCTTGTTGGATCCTAATAGATTAGAACTATGCATTGTTAATGATTTTCCAATGTTTGAATGGGATGAACAAAATGAAAAATGGGATTTCTGTCATAATCCTTTCAGTCTTCCTCATGGTGGGATTCATGCTTATGATGATACCTCTGATTTAGAAAACATCTTAGCTTATCAATTTGACTTTGTATGCAATGGTAATGAAATGGCTTCCGGCGCTATACGTAACCATGACTTAGACAGCCTTGCTAAAGGCTTCGAGATAGTAGGCTACAAAAGAGAAGAGATTGAAGAAAGATTTAAATCCATCTTTACTGCCTTTAAATATGGTTGCCCACCTCATGGCGGAATGGCTCCTGGATTAGACAGATTAATAATGTTGATAAAAGATGAGCCAAATTTAAGAGAAGTACAAGCTTTTCCACCAAGTGCATCTGGACAAGATTTAATGATGGGAAGCCCAAGTACAATCGAAGATTATCAATTAAAAGAGCTAGGATTAAAGATAACAAAATAGTTATCTTTTTCCCTTTTATTATGGTATAATTTAAAGGAATAATAAAGGAGTGTTTATATGACTAATAAAGAGATAAGTGTAAGAAGTCTAGTATTCTTAGTTATTGGTATATTATTAGTTTTATCTTTAGTTATTTGTATAAATATAGTTAATGGTGAAAAAGATTTAGTAGCTACAAATGCTACTGTCATTAAAATAAAAGAAGATAAAGATGGAACAGGAAAAAATGATATTACAGCTGTATATGATGTGGGGAAAACTACCTATCAATATAATTTTTACTATAAAGATAATATAAAAGTAGATGATGAAATAAAAATCTATTATCATGAAAAAGATGTCACTTCCGTTCAGGTAAGTAAAACATCAAAACTAATATTTATCTTTCCAATTTTAGGTATAGCACTATGTATCCTAGGTTTGTTTGAATTGTTCTCTAAACACAAAGATAGTGAAAAAACAATAGAAGAGAGCGAAATAAAAGCTCGTATTATTGATGAGGACGATAAAACCAAAACATTTAAAATAATTAATAATCAAGAGAAAAGCAACTATACAAAAACAGAAGAAGAAATAGCAGAAGTCCCTGTAAAAAATATTAAAGATAAAAAGAAAAAGGATGATAAGGAAGCAAAAATAGCTAATAAAATAATACCTAGCTCTTATAAAATAGAAGATGAAAAAATAATATATCAAGTAAAAGGAAAAAGGATTCAAGAAATAAGTCTACCTAAAATATCTAAAATAATCAAAACAGTTAATAGTAATAAAGAATTAATTAAAGTTACAACAAAAGTTGATAACAACCTGTTTATATTCACTTATATGCAAAATATTGATCTAAATGAGTTCGCTGATATCCTTCATAATAAGATGAAAAAAATAAACGATGATATCCTTGAAGAAATAGAATATAAAGAGTGGTAGACAATGAAAAAGCAAAAGAAAAAAAATAAAATTCATCTGGTTATAGGATTTATTTGTGGATTAATAATTTATTTAGTAGGATTATTTCTTCTATTTGGAGCGAGTCTTACCAAGTTAGATGGAATAAAAAAAATATTGCCAGATATCATAGTAACAAGAAGCACAATTCTTAATATAAAAATATTCGGAGCAGTACTGTTTTTAATAGGTTTCGTAGTATTTATGATATCTATCATACTTTTATATAAAGAAGATAAAATAAAAGAAAACGTTAAAGAATTAATAATTGAAGGTAGAGCAGATGTTATAACAATCATAGTAATGACATATACATTAATTTTCATGTTAGTCATCTGTTTAATATTTGATGAAGTAATAGGGGCTTTGTTATTTGGGATAGCCATATTAATCCAAAGTATCTTAAATAATTTCTTATTAAAATATTATCGTAAAAAATAAAACGGAAAGGAGTGATTAGCTTGAATATCTTGAATATAGCGATTGATATAGATGATACAATTACTGATACATATGAATCTATGATGCCTCTGGTCGCAATCAATTATGATTTAGACCTAAAAAAGCTCTGGGCTAATAAACCATCTTATAAAGAACTATCTAAAACATTGCCAAATTTTGATGAGTTTATTCAGAATAACTATCATATTCTAGCTAATATAGTTTCCGTTAAAGAAGATGCTATTAAAGTATTAAAAAAACTACGTAGTGAAGGACATAGAATAATAATTATTACGGCTCGTAATACAGAAGAATACTCTAATCCTTACAAACTTACTTATGATTTCTTAGTAAGTAAAGGAATACCTTTTGATAAATTAATTACTAATGTTGGAAACAAAGGCTTACAATGTGCAACCGAAGGTATAGATGTCTTTATGGATGACAATACTAAAAATTGTAAATCAGCTATGAAATATAATATTAATACTTATCAATTTAAATCTAATTTTTGCTCCCAAGAAGATAAAATTAAAAGAGTTAATAATTGGGATGAATTCTATAATATAATTTCTAACATGTCAAAAGAAGCAAATAATTAAGAAAGTAGTGGAATTACATGGAAAGCAAAGATAATAGCAAAGTTTTTCAAATAATAATAGCAGTTTTATTAGTGATAGTTGGTATATGCATAGGATACATAGTAGGAATAAAATCTATGGAAAAAAGCAATAACAATCAGGTTGATAAAAAGATAAATGATAACTATCAAAAAGAAAATGAAAATCAATCTGAGGAAACTGAAGAACAAAATAGCACAGAAAAACAAAATGAAAATCAATCTGAGGAAACTGAAGAACAAAATAGCACAGAAAAACAAAATCCCGAAGTTAATACACTCGAATCTAAAGGGACAAAGGAAAGTGTTGAAATATCTTTAAATGGTAAGAATAATACACTGACATTATTGGATGGAACAACAACTAATGAAAGGAGCTATTTGACATTTGGGAATACCAATTTAATGATATTAAAAAGGTATGGAACGGGGCTAGAATATGAAGCTGGAATATATGAAATGCCCATAGTAAAATACAAAGTAGTAATTGGTAATGATAACAAAGAATACTTAATAGTATATTATGACTATGGGTTTGAACATGCTCTTTTAGTGATTAATGATTCCACAAAAATAATAGGGAAGTATTTTAATGAATTTAATGAAAATGGATGTGACTTTGCTACACTCGAAGATATTGAAAAGACAATGACTATAATTGAAAATGATGATATATATTATTATAAACCAATCGAAACTAGCAATGGTAATTCTAGCAAATTAGAACTAACAAAGCTAGAAATAGAGAATGATACTATTAAGGAAGTTAAAACGAATACAGTAGTAACAGGAAAAATGGCTCAATGTACATAAAGATAGTTCATACTATCTTTTTAAATGTTATAATTTATTAAAGGAATGATATTATGAACTTATCTAAATCTAAATATTGTGAAGGTATTACTTGTATAAAAAAACTATGGCTAAGTACTTATAAACCAGAAGAAAAAGAAGATATTAAAGAAAGTGTTTTTGAAACTGGTACTGAAGTAGGTGAACTAGCTAAAAAAATATATGGTAAGTATATTGACATAGAATTTAATACTGATTTAAATCAAATGTTAGAAGATACCAAAAAAGCTCTAAATACTAAAGGAGATATAAATATTACTGAAGCTTCCTTTAATTATAATAATAACTTCTGTAGTGTTGATATTTTAAGAAGAGTAGGAGATTCTTATGAAATAAACGAAGTAAAAAGTTCTACCCATGTTAATCCTATCTACTTAGAAGATATAAGTTATCAGTATTATATTCTTAACAATCTAGGTTATAAAGTAGATAAGTGTAATATTGTCATTTTAAATAGTAATTATGTTAGACAGGGAAAACTAGAATTAGATAAGCTGTTCCTTATTAATGACGTTACTAATGAAGTATTAAATAGACAAAAAGAGATTAAACAAAATATTATAGATATAAATAGTAATATGACGAAAGAAGAACCAAAAACTTCTTTAGGTACTTGTTGTAAAGATCCTTATGATTGTCCATTCTTTAAATATTGTACAAAAGAATTACAACATCCCAATATTTTTGATATATCCGGTATGACTTTTACTAAAAAAATAGATTATTATAAAAAAGGTTTAATATCATTTAAAGATTTAGAAAAAGAAGAATTAAATCCTAAGTATATAGAACAAATAGAATATGAGTTAAATAATAAAGAAGATAAATTAGATTTAACTAGTATTAAAGAATTCATGAATACTCTAGAATATCCTTTATACTTTCTAGATTTCGAAACCTATCAAGAAGCTATCCCTCAATATGACGGTATAAGTCCTTACATGCAAATACCATTCCAATATTCGCTTCATGTTAAGAAATCAAAGAACGCTCCTTTGGAACACTATGAGTTTTTAGCAGAAGCAGGTATAGATCCAAGAAGAAGCCTAGCCGAACAATTAGTAAAAGATATACCAAAAGACGTTTGTACAATTGCTTATAATATGAGCTTTGAAAGAACAGTTTTAAAGAATTTAGCTGAACTGTATTCTGATTTAAGGGAACACTTACTTAACATAAGAGATAATATGAAAGATTTAATGATCCCGTTTAAAAATAGAAATTATTATAATAAAGATATGCAAGGATCGTATTCAATTAAATATGTATTACCAGCTTTATTTCCTAATGATCCAGAATTAGATTACCATAACTTACCACTAATACATAAAGGGGATGAAGCGTCCAACGCTTATGCAACCTTACATTTAAAATCAAAAGAGGAGCAGGAAACAATCCGTCAGGGCTTACTGGTTTATTGCGAATTAGACACTTATGCTATGGTAAAAATATGGGAACAACTACAAAAGGTTTGTAGAAACAAATGTAACTAATTTATATTGAAATATCTATTTATATAGATGCTTTTTTAGTATAATTATCTTATGAATGTTAGTAGTATATATAAAAGAAGGCATAATTAATTATCAATAATGTAGGCCATTTTTAATCAAATACTTAATTTTTAAAATCATAAAAAAGAACAGGTGATATTATGAAAAAAGGAATTATATATACCCTTCTTATAATCGTAATTATAGGTTTATCCTTTTCGTTGAACGATGTTAAAAGAATAGCTACCGACGCCGGGGCTTTTAGTGATTATGATTCAACTAGTTCTTATGATTCGAACACTTACGACTCTGACTCTACTAATAATAGAAGTTCAAATTATAACTATAATAAAGAAGATACACTTATCAAGAGGATAAAAATAAACCATAAAACTACTATAATAATAATTGAAATAATAACTTTAATATTTCTTATTATAAAAGAATTAATAATGCCGTCTTCTTTTACAAAAACTAAAAAAGTAATAATTTATTTAATAATACCATTATTAACCATAATAATGTCATTATTTATAAATGAAAAGATCGCTTTTGTAGTTATTATCCCACAATTAATTCTTTTAATTAGTTTAAAATGGGTAAAAAATATCGAAAATATCCGTTTAAAAAGACTGCTTTTATTAATATGTTATGCCATCGTAATAATACTATTTTCTTATATTTTCGACGCTGAAACATATAGTATGATATTTCTATACCTAGGTGTAGGAGCTTTTGTATTAAATGGAATTAGTTCTATAAAAATAGATAATAGTAATAATGAATTAACTATTATAGAGGGGGAACCAATACTACCTGCATTTAATAACTTTGGCATATATGGCGATCAAAAAGCAGTAAACATTTTCTATAATCTTTTTTATGAGGTCCAAATGGCTTGGATGAATTTTGATTATACCAAATTAAAAGAATTATGTTCAGATGAATTATACAACTCATTAAGAAGAGAATTAGAAGAAATAGAAAAGAAAAAAGAAAAAAATATAATGAAAGATTTTAAAGTAAACAAAGTCGCTGTTATCGAAATGAATAATTATGCCGATAAGTTAGAAATAGTAATGATGTTAGACGTGTCGTTTTATGATTATATAATAGATAAACATAAATTCGTTATTAGAGGATCTTCAACTAAGAAGATTAATAACATTTATAATTTAACATACCAAAAAAAATATGAAAGATTAGACAATTGTCCATCTTGCGGAGCAAAAGTTACAAGTAACTTAAATAGTAATTGCGAATATTGTGGATCAATACTAATAAATAATAATAAGGATTTTGTTTTATCATTAATAAACAAAGTGAGTTAAGGGTGAAGATTATGAACGAATTTGAAAAAGCTAGCTTCAGAAAAAAAGTAAGTAATATGTTTATCCAATATTTAATTGCTATAAGCAAAGGAAATATTGATGATGTCCTTCACTTTATTAAAGAACAGCCAAGACAATATGCTGAACATATTATTGATAATTTAAAAAAACAGAATATTACTCAAAAATATGATGAATTAAACACTAATAATATAAATATGGATGTTATATCTGATGATAAAAAAGCTACTATCTATGGAACGGCTATAACTATTGACTGTTTAGATTATCAGCTAGACAAAAACAATAAAGTAGTATCCGGCTCAAAAGATTGCAAAACCATGAAAACTTATTTTGCTAAGATTATAAGAGAAAAGAAGGCAGATGAAAGCGGCGTTATTAGAAGATGCCCTGGTTGTGGACATTCATCAGATGTAAATTATAGTGGGAAATGCCAATATTGTGGAGCAATCTTTAATCAAGAAGATTATGACTACCAGATTCTAGAAATAAAAGAATGGGGAGTATTATGAAAAAATATATTATCTTATTCTTACTTGTTTTTCCTTTTTTAGGATTGGTGATATCAACTAATACAATGAGTAATAACACAAGCTTAGTTAATAGTTATCACTCAAGTAATCTGCTAAGTCGTTACACTGAAGAACCAAACTATAATGATGAAGAATACATTATAAAAAGCCTCGATATAAAAAGTATTATAGCTATAGAAATACTATTCTGCCTCTTTTTTACAATAGGATTAATAATAAAAACCAAAAAGATTAAAATAGCAATCATTACAAACATTCTGAGAACAGCAATAGCAATATTAGTAGAAGTGTTTATTGATCCGACGATGATTGTTATAAGCATTTTTAGTTTATTCATAATGGCATTTATAATCAGTTTTTCTTCATCAAATACCGATTCTCCTGGAATATATGATTATTTGAAGGAATGTCCAGATAAAATGCTGAACCAATTTGGAATAACTGATAAAGAAGAATTGAAAAAAAATCTATATAAAATATTTGTTGATATTCAAATAGCAAATATGAACTTTGATTGTGATACTTTATATAGACTATGCTCGAATGAACAATATAATCTATATAAATCAGATTTAGAAACTTTAAAAATCAATAACCATAAACATATAATGAGTGACTTTAATTTTTATAAAATGCTAATAAACTCCGTCGAAAAGAAGAAAGATGAGCTTATAATTAAAATCTGCTTAATTGCTACCTTCAAAGACTATGTGATTAATACAAATACTAACGAAATTGTTAAAGGTCAGACTGTGTCTTTAGTTAATAACAATTATCGTCTAGAATTCGTAAAAAAATTAGATGTAATAAGCAGGTGCCCAACCTGTGGCTCTCAGCTAAATGATTTGAAAGATTGCAAATGTCCTTATTGCAAAAATATAATAGTTGATAATAACAATTACATATTATCCCATGCAGAAAAGTTCTGGCTTTAATAAACTATTAATGTGAAAAATCTAAACATCATTTAAGCCTAAGTAATTACTAAAATGAAGATTATCATCTTCATTTTTTTTAAAATCCTAGTATAATGATTATAGGATAGATAGTTATGAGAAAAAAAATAATATTATTGATTTTTACTTTATTATTTCTTCAAATTAGTATAAAGCCCATAAAGAGTTTTTCTGATAATAATATCATGGGTATTAAATATACAATTTGGGATGAAGATTATGCTGAAAAAGAAACAGGAACCAAAATTTTATACTACAGTATTTCTTTTCTTGCAGTAGGAACCATTTCTTATATAATTATGGCTAGCTTAAAAAAGCAAATGGGTGATACCAAACCAATTGAAAAAAAGCCGTTGCTAATCAACGCAATAGAAGATGTGGCTGCAGAAAAAGTTTACTCTTATTTAACAAATGAAAATGTTAGTTCCATTAAAGAGAAACTACTATTAAGATTTGTTGATTATAAAACATCTTGTATGAATTATGAATATGAAAAACTCAAGACAATATGTGAAAAGAGTTTCTATGATCAAACAATAGGAGTGCTAAATAATTTGGCTGCCAATAATTACACAAATATTTCTCATACATTCGTTAGTAAAAAGATTAAAGTAGGGGATATTCATGAAGAAGGGAATCTAATCGTAATAGAGTTGTACTTGTTAATAAATTATTATGATTATATAGAAGACAAAGATAAAAATGTTATTGCTGGAAGAAAATTAGAAGCCGTAGATAATTGTTATAAAATAGAATATATAATTACAAAAAACAAAGATAATATTACTTGTTTAAACTGTGGTAAAAAGGTTTTTCTAGAAAAAGAAACCACATGTCCATATTGTGGGAACTTAGTAAAAATAGAAGCTAAAGACTATTTAATAAGAAGTATTACAAAATGTTAAGAAAGGTGATTGCTATGAATAAAGACTATGCTGTTGTATTTGCTGGTGGCGGTACAAAAGGATCATATCAAGTAGGAGTAATAAAAGCCTTAAAAGAATTAAAAATAAACATAGTAGCAGTATCTGGAGCATCAATAGGTTCTATAAATGGAGCTTTAGTTGTCCAAGGTGACGGAAATAAATTAGAAAAAATATATAGTAACATCAGAATGCAGGATATTTTAAAAATAAGTGAAAAAAGAAAAATATCTGCTAACGCCAACCTTTTTAATCCTAAAAACGCTCTAAAACTACTAGAAGAATATGTAAGCAATAAAGGAATATCCAACGAGCCACTAAGAAATGTTCTGGAAGATAACATTGACTTAGATAAACTTTATGCCTCTAACATTGATTTTGGGTTTATAACATTTGATACAAAGAAAAAAAAGGGTGTAGAATTATATAAAGAAGATATACCTCGCGATAAAATGATTGATTATCTTCTAGCATCATCATGCTTTCCAATCTTTAAACCACAGAAAATAGGGGACGACTCCTTTTTAGATGGTGGTCTATCAAATAATATGCCTATTTCATTATTATTAAAAAAAGGATACAAAAACATAATCTTAATTGATGTTTTAGGTGTTGGTCTAATAAAAAGAAATACTTATAAAGATGTCTTCTTTAAAGTAATTAAACCAGACGAAGATATCGTTGGTTTATTTGACTTTAATCATGAACACATTTCAAATAGTATAACACTAGGCTATTTAGACACTTTAAAAGCCTTTCATAAACTAATTGGAAATTACTACTATTTTCCTAAAGAAGAGTACTTTAAATTATTGAATATGTTTACTTTAAAAGAAGTAAATGGCTTAGAAAAAGCTGCCCAAAAATACAAAATGGATAGATATAAAAAATACTCATGCAAAGAATTCTTAGATGAATTACTAAGAAATTTCAAAGACGAACTAGATAAATATGATAAGACCAAGAAGGATATGAGTAAAATAAGCGGCATAAAAAACATCATATCATCAGGCTATGTATTTGCTCTTATTGCAGATGCCATAAAGAATTATCCATCCCTCTTGGCTACATATAAAGGCTTATTTAGTAAGTATCTTGACGCTTCTGCAGCATTATACGTTTTGTTAAAAACATACGAGTGAACTGCTTAAGTTCACTTTAATTATGATATAATAAAAAAAGAGGTGAATTAAATGAAAACACGTTGGTATAAATTAGATAACGCTGGCACTTTTTATGCATGCTTAACCAACAAAAGAATACCATCAGTATTTAGGTTCACAGCTTCACTAAAGGAAGACGTCGATAAAGATATTCTTTTAAAAGCCTTAAAAAAAACTATTTCTTTATTACCCAATATAAACGTATATCTGAAAGCAGGATTTTTTTGGTATTATCTAGAAGAAGTAAATAACAACGTTGAAGTTCTAGAAGAAAATGGCCGAGTATGCGCCCGAGTTTATTCGCCAAAAGATCCTAAATTATATAGAGTCACTTATTATAAGAATCGAATTAACCTTGAACTATCTCATGTTTTATCCGATGGAAGAGGGACTTTAGAAATATTAAAAGTATTGGTTAATAACTATCTTGTTCTTAAATACAAATTAGACATTAAAGTAAATGAAAATGATTCTTCATTAGATGAAAAAATTGAAGATTCTTTTGATAAATATTATATTAAAACTGAGAAACTAAATGTTAATAATAAAAACTTATATCGTTATAAGAAAATAAAACTAACCAACCATCGTATTAATTATTATGAAGCACATATGAGTGCTAAGAAGCTGCTAGAAATAGCCCATAAATATGATGCTACTATAACAACTTATTTACTAGGAGTATTAATATATTGTATTAAAGAAGAAATGAAAACTAGAGAATTAGAAAAAAATATAAAAATTGATATACCTGTAGATCTACGAAGCTATTACAAGTCATATACTCTAAAAAATTTCTTTGCTCTTGCTAATATAATATACAAGGTTCCAAATAAAAAAGTGAATATTGAAGAAATAATAAAATGCGTGAAAAAAGAATTGAAAGCTAGTCTATCAGAAGAAAAACTAGCCCCACGTATTAACAAAATGGAAAGCTTTGAGAAGCTAATGGCAGCCCGTTTAATACCGTTACTAATAAAAGAGGTTGGTATTAACATAATTGATTACTTTACAAAATCTATGAGTACTACAGTTTTATCAAATCTAGGACCTGTTTCTTTTCCTAAAGAATGTGAAAAATACATTGACAATTTGAGTTGCTTGACTTCAACAGAAAACTTTCAATTTACAGTTATATCTTTTAAAGATGACCTATGTATAGGAATATCTTCTCGTTTCTATCATAACAATATAGTAAAAAACTTTATAAGATATTTAAAGTCGCAAGGCTTAGACATCTTAGTGAATACAAATGAGGTTTAAATATGAAAAAATGTAACAATTGTCATATTAGTTTAAATACTAATTATGAATACTGTCCTTTTTGTCAAGATAAGCTAGAAGGTAAATCTTTTTCTTATTATCCTAAATATAAAAAAAGAAAAAGTTCTAAAGTGTTTAGAATAATAGTATATATTTCTATCATAATGGCGATAATAACAAGCTTTATTGATTTTCAAATTAATTCATATCTAACTTGGAGCTTATATTGCTTATTGGGCTTATTGTCTAATATTATTATTACTTATTATATTTTTAATAGTGAAAAAGATATACACAAGTCTTTAATCGGTTATGGACTTGTATTAATACTCATATCTATTATCTGGTATTACTTAACAGAATTTACATATATAACAAATTATGTTATTCCAATACTGTGTATAACCATCATGTTATACACAAGCTTTATCTCATTCTTTACAAAAGTAAAACCCTTAACATATTTATCTGTAAACATGTTAGTAGTAATAGAACCTATATTATTAGTTTTAAGACGCTACACAACCAATAATATCTTATGCTATTTATCTATTCTTACCTTTATAATAATTTTTATAAGATTATATTTCTTCCATCATGACGAACTTAAAGAAGAATTAATAAAGATATTTAGAATATAGGTAAAACATGTATAAAGAAAATATGGAATTAGTAAAAATAATATTCGCCCTAATAAGTCTTCCTTACAACGAAAAAAGTATTGAAGAATCTTTCCTATTCTTAAACCAATATACTATATATTTTTTAAATTTAAGAGATTTACTAGAGCAAGAAGATGCGTACTTAGTAGATAAACTAAAAAAACAAGTAAAAAACTATAATACGATAAGTAAAGAAATAGATATATATTCTTTTGAAGAAGTGCTAGATAGTAAAATATCAAGCCTAAAAAAGAAATATAAAGAAATGCTAAAATACAAAAATAAAAAGTATAATCCAACATTATCTTTTAAAGAATTATCTACTATAGTATCTAATTATTATAACTATTATCATGATGATATAAATCTAGCATTTCAAATAGCTATAAGTAATACTATTTACAATAAAAAAGGAGATTATGAAACTATAATTACTGATACTGAAAGAATAGTACTATTAAATGAGATAATTAGTAAATTAAATAATTATCAAGAGCATGCGTATGATTACCAAGATTTCGAATTAGAGAGTGGTCAAACATATGAGGATTTACTTGACTTAGAGGATCTTAAATATGAAGAATTATATAAAGAAATATTAGATTATCATAATATTGAATATAATGAAGGAGATAATTACGAAGAACTAACTATCGTCTATTATCCACCTCTAAAAGACATCCTTAAAATAGTTCATTCTGCTTCACTACATAGTGGGACATATATAGACATTCTTGATACTATGGAAAAATACTATAACAAGATAAAAAAAGATTATAAGAATTATGAATAACAAGTTTTGTAACTTGTTATTTTCATTATCAACTAGTTTATTATTAATTCTGTTATGATAATTGATAACATATAATTCTCTATTATTTGTTACTCAAGAATAATAATAAGGTATCTAGTTTAGCAAATCAAAGAGTTAATAATCAGTTTTCTATTGATAATAATAAAGCCATTGGACTTATACAATTAGAATATAATAATATAAGTAATATAACGGGGTACATTAATAAGGACAGATATTGGAGTATGTCTCCTAACAAATTCTATTTATTTAGCTACTATGGCTCAACAATTCGGCGAATATCTCAAACGGAGTAGATACGGCTATTTCACCAGATTTTTATGGAGGTGTTCGGCCAGTAATTAGTTTGAAATATGATAATTATGTTTTAGCAGGAACTGGTTCTGAAAATAATCCCTGGATAATAAAATAAAAAAATATAATCATAATTAACTTTTATAACAGAAGAACTAACATGCAAGTACAAAACAGCCAAAATGATACATAAATACCGAAAATTCCTTGCATTTAAAAATTATTGTGTTATAATCAAGTTACAGATTTAAGTGGGCGTAATATCCCACTTTTATTATTACACTAATGTGAGGTGAGTTATGGACAAGATATTAAACAAAATTAGAGAGTCTATTGAAGGACCAATGCGAGAAATGAACATCATTGTTACTAACATTGAATATGTTTTAGAAGGCACATACAATTTCTTGCGTATTGAACTAGATAAAGCTAGTGGTTTGGATTTAGATACCATAGTAGAGGCTACTAATGTTATTAATCCCATCATAGATGATCTAGATTTAATAGATGATTCATACATCTTAGATATTATTAGTAAAGAAAAAGGAGATAATTAAAATGCCAAGAAAAAAACAAACCGTAGAAGAATATAATCAAATGAACCCTGAAGAGTTCATTAAAGCAGTAAAACTAATTAACAAAGAAAAAGGTATTCCTGAAGATACTATCTTTGAGGCAATGGAATTGGCTTTAGCAACAGCGTATAAAAAGAACTTTGATTCTAAAACTAATGTTAGAGTGGATATTAATAGAACTACTGGAGAAATAAAAGTTTATTCATATTATGTAGTAGTTCCTGAAATAGATGAAGGGGATGTTACTACTGACGAAGAAGGCAACGAAGTTGATGTTCCGCCTGAAATTAATATCGATGCTCAAATATTGTTAGAGGATGCTAGAGAAATGGTACCAGATATTGAAATTGGAGAAAGAATAGAAAAAGAGATAACTCCAAAAGATTTCGGCCGTGTTGCTACAGGTACTGCTAAACAAGTATTAACACAAAAAATGCGTGAAGCAGAAAAGAATCTTATTATTGAAGAATTCCAAGATAAGCAAGATGAAATGCTAGTTGGAACTCTAGCAATGGAAGATGCACGTAACTATTATGTTGAATTAGGACACACTAGAGGAATACTACCTAAATCAGAAATAATTCCTGGTGAAGAACTAAAAATGGGGGCTAGTATCAGAGTATATGTAACTAAAGTTGAAAACAATACTAAAGGACCTTTGATTCTACTATCTAGAAAACATTTTGGTTTTGTTAAAAGATTATTTGAATCTGAAATACCAGAATTAAGAGATGGCACTTTAGTATTACATGCTGTAGCTCGTGAAGCAGGTATTCGTAGTAAAGTTGCCGTTGAAAGTTTAGATTCACGTATTGATGCCATCGGTTCATGCATAGGAGAAAAAGGATCAAGAATAGGTTCTATATTGAAAGAATTAAATGGAGAAAAAGTAGACTTAATCACTTATAGTACTGATCCAGCTGAATTCATTCAAAATGCTTTGAGCCCTGCTAAAAACGTAATAGTTAATATAATTGATCCAATGAAAAAAGAAGCTTTAGCTATTGTAGATGATGATAATTTATCATTAGCCATAGGTAAGAGGCATTCAAATGTTAAACTCGCAGCAAGATTAACAGGATATAAAATAGAAATCAAAACATTACAGCAAGTAAATGAAGAGGGAAATAATTAGAGGGGTATAAAATGAAAAAAATACCAGAAAGAATGTGTGTTATAACTCGTGAAAAATATCCTAAAAAAGAATTAATCAGAGTTGTAAAGAATAAAGAAGGAGAAGTATTTGTCGATACAACTGGAAAAGCTAATGGCAGAGGAGCATATCTTAAAAAAGATATAGAAGTAATTGAAAAAGCTCAAAAAGCCAAGACCTTAGATAGAATACTAGAAATAGAGATACCAGATAGTATCTACGAAGAACTTAAAGAATTAATAAATTAAATAGAAAGTAGTGGTGAGAGATTATGATGAGTGTTAAAGAATATGCTTTAGATACTAATCATTCAGTAGCTCAAATATTAAAGAAATGTCAAGAATTGGGTATAAATGTAAAAAATGCTGATGATCAATTATCTGAAGATGATATTATTATCCTTGATAATACCATTAATCTAATTAGCACAAATTCAGATGCTACACTTGATGAATTAGATTACATAGAAGAAGATGTCGAAGAATTAGTTGAATCTAATAACTTAGATAGAAACTTTGGCAATAACTCAAGCAAAAAGCAAAAATTAAAAAAGAAGAGCCAATTACAAAGTTCTAAAGATGAATATATGTCAAAGAGAAAAGAGATGTATAAACATAAAGAAAAGCTGATGCAGAATAAGTCTTCTGAAGAAAATATTGTATTATATAAAGAAGGGATGACTGTTCAAGAATTAGCAGAAGGTATTGGTGTAGATGGAACAGAGCTAGTAAAAAAACTAGTATCATTGGGATTAATGCTTTCCCTTGGAGCAAATATAGATTTTGAAACGGCTTCTTTATTAACAATGGATTACAATAAGACATTAAAAAAAGAAGAAACTCAAGATATATCTAACTTTGAGGAATATGAAATAAATGATGCCGAAGAAGATTTAGTATCTAGACCTCCAGTAGTTACTATTATGGGACACGTAGATCATGGAAAAACGACATTGCTAGATACTATTAGAAAAAGTGCTATTGTAGAGACCGAATATGGCGGAATAACACAAGCTATAGGGGCATACCAAATCGAAAAAGATGGAAATAAAATAACATTCATCGATACTCCAGGCCATGCGGCATTTACAGAAATGCGTGCTCGTGGCGCCTCTGTAACAGACATTGTAATAATTATTGTTGCAGCAGATGACGGAGTAATGCCTCAAACAGAAGAAGCCATTGATCATGCCTTGGCTGCCAATGTGCCTATAATAGTAGCTGTAAATAAAATAGATAAACCTGACGCTAACCCAGAAAAGATCAGGACCGAAATGGCCGAACACAATATCACACCAGAAGAGTGGGGCGGAAACATTCCTTTTGTTAATATTTCGGCGAAGTCAGGAGAAGGAATTGATTTATTGTTAGAAACAATCCTTGCTATATCAGAAGTTCAAGACTTAAAAGCAAATCCTAATAGATATGCACTTGGAACAGTAATTGAGAGTAAAATGGATAAAAATGTTGGTGGGGTTGCATCGCTACTTATCCAAAATGGAACATTACGTATTGGGGATCCTGTTGTAGTTGGAACAATCCATGGTAAAGTTAGAACCATGAAAAACGATCAAGGAGTTTCCATGGTAGAAGCTGGTCCGTCTACTCCTGTAGAAATTACAGGGCTACAAGGCAATCCATCTGCTGGAGATAAGTTTATGGCTTTCGAAACTGAAGGCGAAGCCAAAAATGTTGCAGAAAAAAGGTCTATCAAAGCTAAAAACAAAAAATTTGCTAAGCAAACATTATCTTTAGATAATCTATTCGCATCTATTGATGCTGGTATAAAGGAAATAAATGTTGTTTTAAAAACCGATGTTAGAGGGTCAGAAGAAGCAGTTAGAAATGCTTTGGAGAAAATAGATGTATCGGGCGTTAAAATAAAAGTGATTCGTAGTGGCATAGGAACAATTACTGAAAGTGATGTTGTACTTGCTCAAGCCTCATCTGCTATTATCTTGGGATTCTGTGTGCGCCCATCTAATTCTACTAAAGATATGGCTAAAGAATATGGCGTTGACATACGATTATATACGATAATATATAAATTAGTAGAAGATATGGAACAAGCTATGAAGGGTGTACTTGACCCTGAATTCGAAGAAAAAGTAATCGGTTCTGCTCAAGTTAGACAACTATTTAAGTTTTCTAAAGTTGGTACAATTGCCGGAGTTTATGTTAATGACGGAATTATGAAAAATGGTGCCAAAGCAAGACTTATTAGAGATGGAATAATAGTGGTTGAGTCTTTAATTGCTTCTCTTCAAAGAGAAAAAGATCAAGTTAAGGAAGTTAAAAGTGGATATGAATGTGGCTTAACATTAGATAAGTATTCAGATATAAAAGTTGGCGATATTATCGAAGCATACGAAGAGGTAGAGGTAAAAAGATGAATCAAATCAAATTAAAGAGAATAGGATCTTCCATCAGCCAAGAACTAAGCCAAATCTGTGCCATAGAAGCCCATGATTCATTACTTCATAATATAACTATAACAGGAGTAGATGTTACCAATGATCTATCGTTAGCTAGAGTTTATTTTACATCTTCCTTAGATATGGATAGAAAAGAGTTTGAAAAAAGTCTAAACGATGACACTGCTGGTTATTTAAGAACTAAAATTGCTAATCGTATTGACATAAGGCATACTCCGAAATTAAGATTTATTTATGATAATTCCATTGAATATGGCGAAAAAATAGAACAAAAAATTAAAGAAATACATGAAAAAGACTCCGAATAATAGAGTCTTTTAAATTGTTAAAAAAGTAATAAAAACTTGATTATTACATCAGCTTGAATTATTATAAATTGTAGAATTGCAGTGATGATTATATGGATGGAATATTAATAATTAATAAAGAAAAAGATTATACATCTAGAGATGTAGTTAATAAGCTTACTAAGATACTACATACTAAAAAGATAGGACATACTGGCACGCTAGATCCCTTGGCTACTGGAGTGTTAGTAATAACTGTTGGTAAAGCAACTAAACTGTGTAATATACTTACTAGTGAGTATAAAGAATATATTGCAACAATGAAACTTGGAGTAGAAACAGACACCCTTGATATTACTGGTAATATAATAGAAGAGAAAAGTTATAGCGTAAATGAAGAACAAATAAAAAAAGTATTAAATACTTTTCTTGGCAAAAGCATTCAAGAGGTGCCTAAATATTCAGCTGTAAAAATTAATGGCAAAAGACTGTATGAATATGCTAGAAAGAATATACCTATAGAATTGCCCAAAAGAGAAATAGATATAAAGCATATAGAATTAATGTCTTACAAAGGAGAACAAATCACTTTTAAATGTGTAGTATCTAAAGGGACGTATATAAGAAGTTTAATAAGAGACATATCATACAAATTAAATACAGTAGGAACAATGACAGAATTAATAAGAACTAAACAAGGTGACTTTTGCATTGAACATGCTTATAGCTTAGAAGATATCGAAAAAAATAAATATAGAATAATCCCCTATGAAGAAGCTTTAAAGAACTATGAAACTATAAATATAGATAGAGACATCTATAATAAAGTTATAAATGGAGCCATAATAGACAAGGTTTTTAAAAACAAAATAGCTCTATTAAAATATAAGGGCAATATAATTGCTATATATCAAGAGTATTCCAAAGATAAAACTAAAGCCAAGCCATATATTATGTTGATAACAAAATAGTTATCAACTTTTTCTTGCCTTGAATAAAAACGATAATAATAGTATAATCATCTATGTAAGTTATTACATAGGAGGATAATATGAAACAAAGAGTAATCAGTGCAATTATTGCTGCAATAATAGTTGTTCCACTATTTATACTTGGTGGTTGGACCTTTAATCTTGGCGTTGTAGCATTGGGAGCTTTAGCATATTTAGAAATATTAAAAATTAAGGTTAGTCATAACAAAATACCTAATACAGTTAGAATAATGGGATTCTTATGCCTAGAACTAATAATATTAAGTGGTTTTGATATTGGCTTTTCTAGTAATGGCATATCTTATCTATCTCTAGGCACATCTATAATATTAATGATACCGGCTATATTTGACGATAAAGAAATATACACTACAAGAGATTCCCTATATTTAACAGGATTCATTGTAACAATAGGTACTTTCTTAAATCTTTTAATTACAATTCGTAATCAATATAATGGTCTTTGGTTATTATTATATTTAGTTCTAATAGCTATTCTAACAGATACTTTCGCTTATATAATAGGTATGTTAATTGGTAAGCATAAAATAATACCAAGTGTATCTCCTAAAAAAAGTGTAGAAGGATGCATAGCAGGAACTATAATGGGAACTATTATCCCTGTTGTATATTATCAAACGGCAATACCAAGTAATCTAAATATTGTACTAGTAATCATAATGACTTTAATTCTAAGCATACTAGGACAAATAGGAGATTTATTCTTTAGTAAAATAAAAAGAGAAAATAAGATAAAAGACTTTTCTAATATTATGCCTGGTCATGGGGGAATCTTAGATCGCCTAGATAGCTTGACATTTATTATTATTGGATATGCAGTTATAGTAAATCTTATTAATCTGATGATTTAAGGTGATAAAATGGGAACAATCTTAAATATATTATTATTCATTTTTATCTTAGGAATCTTAGTATTTGTTCATGAATTCGGTCACTTTATGACAGCCAAAAGAAGTGGGGTATACATATATGAATTTTCAATAGGAATGGGACCAGAAGTAAAGTCAATTAAGGGTAAAGATGGAATTAAGTATTCTATTAGAGCTCTTCCTCTCGGTGGTTATGTTCAGATGGCGGGAGAAATTTACGAAGATGACGAAACTAAAATAATCCCTAAAGAAAAATTCATGTGTAATCGTCCTTGGTATCAAAGATTAGTAATATTAGTTGCGGGAGTATTCAATAACTTTCTACTTGCTATTATTCTACTAATAGTCATAGGGACTATTTGGGGAAGTGTTTCTCTAAAGCCAGAAATCGGCGAGGTGATAAAAGGCTATCCTGCTGAAAAAGCCGGAATGCAAAATGGGGACATCATTAAATCAATTAATGGTCAAAAAGTAACATCTTGGGATAAAGCGCAATTGCTGTTATTATTAAAAGATAAAGACGGTATCTACGAATTAGAAGTAGAACACCCTGATAAAACTATTGAAACTCTTAAAATTAAACCAAAAATTGTTAAAGATGAACAAGGCAACGAAAGCAAAGTTTTTGGTATTCAAACCAAGGGCGAAGTAAAGCATGGATTATTAAATGCTATAAAATATGGGTATGAAAAATTCTGTTCAACCATTGAACAGATGTGGCTAACAGTAGTAAGCTTATTTAATGGGGGATTATCAATTAAATCGCTATCTGGACCAGTTGGTATATATACTGTTGTTGGTGCTTCTAGAAAGTCGGGAATCCAAAGCGTATTATTCCTAATTGCTTACCTAAGTATGAACCTAGGTTTAATGAATATACTACCTATTCCTGCTCTAGATGGTGGACATGTTCTCTTCTTAGTCATAGAAAAAATTACTGGTAAAAAAATCAATGCTGAAATAGAAAGTAAAATAACAGCAGTCTTCTTCTTTCTATTAATAGCTTTGATGATATATGTTACAATATTCGATATTATACGTATTTTTGGTTGAAAAAGCCCAAAAAGTATTTGCAAAATAGAATATATTGTGCTATTATTACCTTAGTCATTTCAGATGACTAAGACTTATGGCGCTGTAGCTCAGTTGGCTAGAGCAACCGGTTCATACCCGGTAGGTCGTGTGTTCGAATCACACCGGCGCTACCATTAAAAGTATAATTCGAACCCATTTAGGGTTCGTTTTTTTTATAAAAGAAACAAATGTGATCTTAAAGATATAACTAATTTTTCTCTATCAATAGATAGAAAAATGAGCAAAAATCAAAATATTATATTTAAACTCTATTTTAAAAAATGATATAATACAAACGATGAATGCGGGTGAAGAAATGAAAGAAATAACCTTTTTAACAGGGAATAAATTAAAAATAGAAAATGCTAAAGAAGCGTTAGAGCCAGAAGGGTTTCAAGTCAAATCTATCAAAATTGATATCCCGGAGATTCAAGCGAAAGATGTTTCTGACGTAGCTAAACATTCTGCGGAAGTAGCCGCTAAACTTCTTCAGTCTCCTGTTATTACAAGTGACATGGGATTATTTATCGAATCACTAAATGGATTCCCAGGAGTATATACAAGATATGTTTATGAAACCATAGGAATTGACGGCCTTCTAAGACTTATGGAAGGACTAAAAAATAGAAAAGCGTATTTTAAAGAGACTATAGCATATTGCGAACCTGGTATGGAACCTGTTAGTTTTGATTGCTTCACCTACGGAAGCATTAGCTTTAACAAATCGCCTCACAAACCTACTAATTGGGACTATGTTTTCATTCCGGATGGAACAGAACAGTTCCTAAGCGATTTACCCAAAGAAGAAAAGTGGAAGTATTGGAGTTTAGATTCTTATAAACAATTAGCTGAGTACTTAAATAATAAGAAGATTTAACCATTGGTTAAATCTTCTTTTAAAATGGGGTGAAAAGCGTTATATATTCCCTTTAGAAAATCAATATGTTATAATTTTTTTAAGATAGAGGTGTAAGTTATGACTGATAAGGGCAAGAAAATTATTTTTAAAAGAATAAGTATTATTATAGCTCTAACTCTAATTGCAATTGCTTCCGTAATTGGAGGGATATCAATTTTTAAACAACTAAAAACAAGTAGAGTAGTAGAAAAAGTTCCTGTTTCTGATCCGAACGGGGTTGGTCAATTCCAACTAACTTGGCTTAATAGTTCTATCAATGATACTGGAACTATCAATGAAAGTGATCATTCTATACTACAATTGAATGCTGCAAATAATACAAAATATGTTGCTTCCTCGAAACCTGAAGGAGGACTTCATGCTTCTTATCAAATGGTATTTAATATGGGAGGGTCTGATGCCGCACCTCCAGGATCAATCATTATAAAAATCCCAAGGTATCTATACTATGATCGAAATGGAGACCCTATTGCCAGTCAAATAGTTGATATACCTTTAGTAGAATATCCAAATGAAGGAGGTACAGGATTTAATTGGCGATATGAAAATGAAAATGGTACAGATTGGATTGTTCTTGAAAATAACCAAGAAACATCTGCTTCCTATACCTTTGAATGTTCTATAACTTGGATTTTACCAGTTCCATCGGAATTGGCTGATGGCTATGAAAAAGAAATAAAAGGACACGTAGAAGTTGATCTAAACCAAGATGGTGAAGTTGACATGCGTTCTGATACAAACACTTTAACATTAAAAAATAGTTCCCATGCTGCTATATATAGTTTCTCTGAATCCTACAATACTCATCGCGATGAAGAAAGTGCTAAACAGACAAATGTATACACAAGTTGGAACGATAATTGGTCTGAGGCAATAAGACCAGAAAGCTCACCAGAGAATCCATGGAACCCAGATGATTATCTATATGTTATTTGGTATGCTTACGGCAGTATTCGTAATGCGACTCAACCATATACAGTAACTTTTAATGATGAAGTAACAGATGAATTTGGGGGAACGGTAATAGGTTATTGTAGAAATAGTAGTACGGGGACTTCAAGTGCATCTACAAATTCATATGATAACAGTTGCTTTTCTAAAAATTCCCAAGCAACTTATATAAGACCCGGAAGTTGGTCCCACAAAGCGTCCCCAAATGCTTTAACAGGTGTTTCTACAGAACCTTCAACCGACTCAACAGGGGATGAGTTTAAATACTATTATTTCATGGTTATGTATCCTAAATCAGCATTACAAGATGGAGAGACACATACTTTAAAGAATAAAGCTACTATTAACTTAGTAGGAGTAGATGGCGCAACAGATACTAAAACAGCAACATCCCAAGTCGACTACAAATATGTATATATAGAACCAACTACAGTGCACGTAGACTACCCCGGCGAAGTTCCTGATCCAAGCGGTCGCTTATATGATGATATTAGTTCGGTCTCTGCTTCTAGTACTAGCTCAAACATGGCGAGCGGTTATGCTTCTAACTCCTCTAGACTTTATCACGAACGATACGCCCAAATGAATGGGGCATTAAATATGCTTAGCAATTCCGATAATAATCACAAAATCCGTTTGGGCGGTACAAATACTTCACACAATTGGGAAAACTATGGGAAACTGCAATACTACTATTTAACTTTAAATCAGTATTGAATATCAACTCTAAAACAAGTTGAGCCGCACTACAAGATGAATCATCAATCCATTCAATATTACAAAACTCTTCAACATAAGGATGATGATCAATCTTAATAGAATAAGCTGGACTGCTAATAAGACCATCAACTCTATTTTTATTAGGAGTATCTAAAACAATTAACAAAGATTTATTCATAATTTCTTCATCAATACCATCTAAATCCCCTAAATACTTAAACCTAGAAGCAGGATGACCAACAGCATACACCTTCTTATTAGGAAAAGTAGTTAAAATAGACTCCTTTAAAGCAAGTTGGCTACCTAAAGCATCAGGGTCAGGACCAACATGACGAGCAATAACAATACTGTCATACTTTTTAATTAATTTATATATTTTCTTACACACCTTTTTATACATATATACACTCTTTTCTATAAAAGATTAAATGCATCACGAGCAATCATTACTTCTTCATCTGTAGGAATTACATAACAAGGAATCTTAGAATCTTCAGTCGAAATC
>CADCFX010000012.1 GCA_902800945.1 uncultured Erysipelotrichaceae bacterium
CACTGCTTGAACGATGATATGGTTCCTGAGATAGACCCTTCAACTAAATATAAAGTATATCTTAGTCCATTTATTCCACTAAATATAGATAAACACAACTACATCTCGACTGTCGACTTAAGACTATTAAGAAGGATAGTAAGAGATAATCGTACTAGAGCTAGAGATGTTGGTAAAAGCATATTAGAATGGAATAGCGTAAGAAGTGGAGAAAAGAAATACATATATCCGTATATTAATAATATAGATTATATATTAAATACTTCGCTAGTTTACGAGGTTGGAGTATTAAAAGTGTTCGTAGAACCATTATTGTATTCAGTTCAAATGGATTCTCCAGCTTATAATGAAGCTCGAAGATTAATAAATAGTTTAAAGATATTCTTTCCTATCCCGTCAGATTATGTAAATGACGATTCGATATTGAGAGAATTTATTGGCAAAAGTGCCTATAATAGTGTATAGAAATGAGGAGTAAAAATGATAAGAGTAGCTATTAATGGATTTGGTCGTATTGGTAGATTAGCATTTCGAGAAATAATACTTGGGAATGATTTTGATATTGTTGCTATAAATGATTTGACCAATGCAGAGGACTTAGCATACTTGTTGAAATACGATACAAACCATCGTTCATTCCATGAAGATAAAATATCTTTTGAAGGAAATGAAATAATAATCAACAACCGTAAAAGAGTAAAAGTATATAGTGAAAAAGATCCAGAAGATCTTCCTTGGCGTGACTTGGATATTGATGTAGTTTTAGAATGTACTGGAGCTTTTACTAGCAAGGAATCTGCCGAAAAACATATAAAAGCCGGAGCCAAGAAAGTTATTATCTCTGCACCTGGTAAAGGCGATATGAAGACAATAGTATATAACGTTAACGATGGAGATCTAGATGGAACTGAGGAAATAATATCAGCTGCGTCTTGTACAACTAATTGCTTGGCTCCAGTTCTAAAAGTATTAGAAGATAACCTGGGGATAAAACGTGGGTTTATGACAACAGTTCACGCTTATACTAATGATCAAGCAACGCTAGATATTCCTCACAAAAAAGGTATATTATCACGCCGCGGTCGTGCTTGTGCGGCCAATATCATTCCAACGTCTACTGGAGCAGCATCTGCAATCGGAAAAGTTATTCCTACTTTAGATGGTAAAATGGATGGTAATGCCCTTAGGGTTCCTGTACCAGACGGTTCGGTAGTAGATGTAACTTTAGAATTAGAAAAAGAAACATCAGTAGAAGAGATAAACAAACTATTTACCGATAACCAAAATGATACATTGAAAATAACTATGGACCCAGTAGTATCAAGCGACGTAATTGGTAAAAAAATCGGTGCCTTAGTAGACGGATTATCTACACAGGTCCTAGAAACTGATGATGGTCAATTAGTAAAAGTTCTAGCTTGGTATGATAATGAAATGGGATATACATCTCAAATGATGCGAACAGCAAAAAAACTAATGGAAAAATAAAATACGGTTAATATAACCGTTTTTTATTGACATAAAAAGTAGCACAGAATAAAATATTATCTTAAAAGAAAACGAAATCTTGATAATGCCAAAAAGATAAAGGAATGTGATTATTTATGGGAATGTATTCGAGCGATAGCAATGAAACAAGAAAAATGGTTCATCGTCAGAAAAATTGTTACTTGACAAATAGTGAAATAGTGGCAAAAAATTTTGCCGAAAGGATAAGAGAAGAAAAGAAGTATCCTGGATTGAGCCTAAAAGAAGTAGAAGAAGCAATGTGTTTAGCAGCGAGATTCATTAGCGGCTGCAGCAAAGATTATACAAGGGTTGTTAATCCCTTTAATACCGAAGCAATAATAACCGATAAAAACGTAATTGCCGGATTTGGAAGCGGGAATATAGAGGGATTAGAAAAAGTGTCTGATTGTTATGACCAATATAGGCTGAAAGTTAATGATAAATATTTTGAAATATCATTTCAATTTGCTAAAACAATTAAAGAAACCCAAGCGTATGGTCCGGTCTTTGATTCTTCCTCGATATTATCTGGCTATAATCGCCTCTGTAGAGATTCCTTTAATATCATAAACTGTCTACAGATAGAATACTGGCCAATATTTAAGGTAAAAAAAGAGTTTGGTAAAGTTTACTTCTCTGATAGTGAAACAAAAAGAGTTTTACCTGACAAAAGCTATGTAGAATTAACTGCCGTTAATGACAAAGAAAAAAAGAGTTGGTTTAGAGCAAGAGAAGTATTAGACGAAATAGAGATGGGGAAAATAGTATATAACGAATATATGAGAGAATTATCTGGCTGGAGCGTAACGGCCAACGGACTAACTCCTTCGTTTGATGATAACAAAAAATGGTATACGAACGAATCAAATACCGATTTAGGGCCATCATTAATAATAAAAAGGAGACCCCCAATAATAGAAGAACATAAGAGTTAAACGAAAAGTAAAAGGATGTGAATACTATGAATTGGAAGGAGTTTCAAAAATTAGCAGAATATAGGGGAGAAAAAGAAACATATTTTGAAATGTTTTTTATGCATTATCTTTACTACAGTATAGTAGAATGCCACAGTCGAAAAGTTAGTATAAGAGATGTAAGCCGCTTTTTTAATAATCTTTATTATAATTTAGCAGAAAAAGAAGCAATGAAATTAGTTTATTATGAATATAAAAACAATGCAGTATGTTCTAGTAATTCTTTAGAAGAAAATGATGCGGAAATAATACAAATGGTCCAAAGCCTTCGTAAAAAAAGCCTATATGAAAAAATGTTTCACTTAATAGACGGATATATTGTTATAGATGATGGTTTTTCTTATTCGCATAATGGTGCTAAAATTTGGGGAAGAAATTGGAGTACCAGTGATTTAAACATTGCCTTCTATTATAGCGAAAAAGAACTTTATGATTGGCAAGAACCAAAATGGAGAAATGTAAAAAAACTCATAAGAGACTTGGGGACTAGTTATAATCAATCTCTAATAGAACATTTATGCAAATGGCATCTTAATAATCCTAAGTTTTGCCACAATCCTTTTATGACTCCCGAAGCGGAAGGGGTTAAAATAACCCCTAAGAATCTCGAATTAGGCGAGTATATAGCGGCAAAATACATTTACAGATGCTTCAAAGCTTGGCATAGGTCTAATGAATCTTACTTGAGCAAACTTGTAAGAACGCCAAAGATACTTATTAAAGGTGTTGATTATTATCCAAGCGCCATAAAGAAGGAGACTGACAGTTATCGAATTCAAATGATAAAAAAATATCCAGAGCTGGCGAGACGCTTTGCATTCCTTATCCAAACAGCTAAAAACGATCAAATAGTTTTTGATTCGTCTTATGAGCCTGTAGAATTCAAACGATTACCATATCGTGACCCAGATGATGATGAAGCGTTTAGATTGAGAAGAAAAAATTATATTCTAGATGTAGTCGGGCCCTATCACCAAGATTTTCTGGTTATGAAAAACAATAAGGGGGAGGTTTTGTTTAAAGACTCCGTAAGTTATAGCATGTCAAACCTAGACAGTTTATCTCCAGAAGAAAGGAAAAGTATATTCGCTGAAAAAGACTATTTGGAAGAGGAATTGGCAAAAATGAAAAAAGAATCTGCCGAAAAAAAAGAATATCAAAATACCCGACAAAAATATAATGAAGAATTTAGACTATTTATTGAAGAACAAGGGAAAACGGCCAACCCGGTAAGGATTGAAGCTCCATTTGAAACTGATAATAATTGGTATATAGAAAGCCAACAAATGAAATATTTTGAAATCATGTTCATGAGCTACCTTTACTACAATGTTGTTAATGGTTATAGTAAGACAATAACAGTTGGTGAAATCTTAGACTTCTTCAATATGTCATATGAATACTTAAGTAATAATGAAAGACCTACTTTTCCATATGAGGCTATTAGTAAATACGCTTTTCATAATTATGGAGCAGAAGGCATAGAGAATGTCCAAAGGATGATAGGAAGATTAGAAAATAAACCGGGTAGTAATCCTCAGTTCCATCTTTCAAAAGACTATGTCATTATTGGCGAAGAATTCTCCTACCAGCCCCTGAAAGAAGAAGGCGATTCGCTTCTTGCAAGTCTAGAACCGCATATCAAAGGACTATGCAGCCAAACTTTGCAAAAATATGGCGTTAATAGAAAAAGAATTCCAGATGAAATAAGCAGTAATAACATTGAAATCGGGAAGTATTTAGCGGCAAAATTTATAGATGAAGCCGGTCTCGAAGAACTGATTTATGAGTATTATAACATTTCTCATCGTTTTGCTGTTTTACTTCAAATTAGTGAACCAGGGAGCTGCATTTTTTATAATCAATCAAGCGACGCGAAAAATGAAAAAGCAGTTAAGCTTCTAGCTGCAGAAATGGAGTTTAGAAAACGATATCTTTTGGCCGGTATAGAAGAAAAACACCATATTGATCCACCAAATTTTATAGCTTATAAAGAAGAAGATGGAAAAGTTTATATAATAGATAGCACTGGAAAGAAAATACATGTTAAAGCTACCCCAACAAGGTATGATATGCGAACTTTATTCCCGAACAAAAAAGGCCCAGATTATGTCGAAAGCAGGATTGAAGAGAATAATATTATTGTCCAAAATGCCATTCGAGCTCAAAAAGTCTATGAAGAGTTTATAGAATCAACTGAATCATTAAAAAGTCGCACTCAATCGTTGATATTAAAAATGGATAACAGAGAATACTCTTACACAAAAAGAACGTAATTAAATAATTATGTTCTTTTTGTATACGTAAAGAAAAAACTATATTAATTGTTAAAGAAAAGATATTATCATATAATTATAATGGGTGGTAACAATGAAAAAAAGAATACAAGATTTAGATGTAAAGGATAAGAGAGTATTACTGAGATGCGACTTTAATGTGCCGATTGAAAACGGTGTAATCAAAGACGATAGTAAAATAGTAGAATCATTAGAAACTATAGAATACTTAGTTGGTAAACAGGCAAAGATAATAATTCTTTCTCATTTTGGCAAGGTAAAAACAGAGGAAGATAAAAAGAAAAACTCTTTAGAACCGGTTGCCAAACACTTGCAATCGTTAGTTTCTTCTAAAGTTATGTTTTCAAGACAGACCAGGAGCCCGCAATTAGCTTTATTAGTAGAGAAAATGAAGCCGGGCGAAATACTTGTCCTTGAGAATACAAGATTTGAAGACGTGCCTAATAAATTGGAAAGTAATAATGACATTCAATTGGCTATGTATTGGGCGAGCTTGGCTGATATCTTTTGCTTAGACGCTTTTGGTTCTTCACATAGGAAGCACGCCTCAACTTATGGTGTGGCTAAACAAATACCAAGTTGCATCGGCTTCCTTGTTCAAAAAGAGGTTACAAACTTAGACAAATATGTCTTAAACGCTGAAAAACCATTTACTATTCTAATGGGTGGAGCCAAAGTAGAAGATAAAGTTGGTCTTATCGAATCTTTACTTCCGAAATGTGATCATTTGCTTCTTACCGGAGGAATTGCCAATTCTTGCCTCTACACATTAGAATATATGGTTGGGGAGTCGTTGAAAACTGAGGACGAAGCAATATTAGACAGATTAAAACAACTACTGGTTAAATACCAAGAAAAGATCATGCTTCCTTTAGATGTAATTGTTGGTAAATCATCTGATAACAACTATGTTAAGCACGTAAAAGTGGATGAAGTTCAAGCGGAACATAGTATCCTTGATATCGGAATGGATACTGTGCATGCATATGAAAAAATACTTAATGATTCGGCAACGATTTTTGTAAACGGAACAGCTGGTAAATATGAAGATAAAAAGTTCGCCACAGGCACTAGAGAATTACTAGAAATAATAGCCAATAATTCTTCTGTTAAAGTAGCTGGCGGCGGCGACGGTGTAAGTGCTGTTAAATACTTTCATTTCGAAGATAAATTTACATATTTATCAACTGGTGGCGGAGCAACGCTAGAATATATAATAAATGGTGGTCTACCAGCTATAGATAATATAGAAGATGATATAGAAGAACAATAATAACCTTCTCAATCTCTAATGAAAGGATATTAGAGATGAATATATTATTAATCTCCAAAAGAGATTATCTTAATTTAAACAATTATAAAGTAATAAAATGTATAGATTACGACGAAATTATCAAAAAATTGAAAGAAAAATATGATGCCATAATCATAGATGGAAGGGTAGGAATAAATACACTTCAATTGTTAGAAAATTATCCTAACCCATCTGATTTAAATAAAACTATAATAATAGATAATAATTATTATTGCTATAATCTAATAAATAACCCGTATCAGCTGTTTGCAATAATAGGAGGTAATAACATAAAATACATAGATTATTATCTTTCGGAAATAGAGAAAAGAAATGTTTTATATAATATAGATAAAGCTAATATTTACGAGGAAATATCTAACATATTAAAAAAATTAGGAATATCCCCTGATAAAGATGGATTTCACTATTTGCGAAGGGCTATTTATGAGTGTTATATAAATCCAACTGCGCAAAAGAATTATACAGAGTTATATATGATACTAGAAAACACTTTTTCCACAACTAGAAAAGATGTTGAAAGGAGTATTAGATACTCGATTTCAGTCGGCTTTGGTAAATCAGATTATGAGTATTCCGAAAAATTGTTTTCTAATATTCTAGACCTAGAAAGGGCTTATCCCAAAAATAGCGAGTTTATTGCTGTAGTATTAGAAGAATTATTTAGAATGCATCATAAAACCATATATTAAAGGAATTGCTATCGTGATTCCTTTAATATTTTAATTATTAAAGATATATGATATTATTAAAAAGATAGAGGGTGAAAAAATGAACGGAGATAATAATACTACAAACCCATTCAATGATGCGGAAAATAATGTTAATCCAATTGACACTAATTATTCCAATGACATGGATGAAAACTCTTCATTTTCTTATAACACGTCTGATCTTACCAACTTTGATAATGTAGAACAGTCTGTTGATTATATCAATGGTATGGACCCTCAAGACGAGAAAGAAATAAAAGCCCCAAAGAATAATATCGCCAAGAAAATACCTATAATAATACTTATAATTATTCTTATAATAGTATTAATAGTATTGCTAAAAGGACTTATGTCTCCAGAGGAACCACTTGATAACGATCAGGGAACTCAAACGGAAGAAACAAGCCCTGAAAATCTAATTGACCAAAGATATTCTATTGAACCAACAAACTTAGCGAACGGAAATATTATGGTGGATATTAACAATAAAAACAAAATTAGCATTGATGCAGAGGTTGCCATCGAATTTGTCGACGCCAATGGGCAGACAGTTAAAAATGAAACTACTACTATAAAGAATATTCCACCAAAAAGTCACTATTATAGTACTATAACGGTTGCTCCTGAGTTGAGAGGGTTACAATATCGTGTGAATTCCATATTATCTGTCAATAAATTTAAAGATTATTATGTGGATAAAGTAGTAGTTGTTAACAAGACTGAGGAAGAGGAAAATCTTTTGGTGGAACTAAAGAATGATTCGATCTCTACTATAGATACACTCGAAGTTTATGCGATATTCTATGATGAAAACAATAAAGTTATAGGTCTTGAGAAAAACTCTGTAAAGAAGGTAGCGGCTGATAATAGTGTATCTATAAAAGTTAACTATCCGAAAGATCAAGAGTATAAATCAATTAGTTTTTCCAAATATGAAATAGGAATTAATACGGCATATTCGTATAGAAAGAATTAAAAATAAACTATTGTAGTTTATTTTTTTTGAATAAATCTTTATCAAAAGAATTAAATATATTATAATGAAAGCATAAGGATTACGACTATTCCTAAGGGAAGTGCTATAAATGAAAAAAATACTAACAATTATACTTGATGGATTTGGAATGAAAGAAGACGTTTATGGCAACGCTGTAAAAAATGCTGGAATGACAAATTTTATCAATGTATGGCAAAATTATCCACACTCTCTTTTGAGTTGCAGCGAAAAAAAAGTAGGGCTACCTAACGGTGTTGCTATAGATAGTGAACTGGCTCACAAAACAATCGGAGCGGGAAGGATAGTAAAAAGCAAATATGAAACAACGCAAGAGGCTATTAGCCGAGGAGAGTTGTTTAACAATAATAATAAATATCTAAAAATGGTAGAATATTTAAAAGAAAGTAAAAAAAGCATCCACATAGTATACTTTATGTCAGAAAGTGTATTGAATTCCAATCTTAATGATCTTAAATGCATTATTAATAATTTGGCAAGACAAGGGGTAAAAAATGTCTATTTACACATAATAACGGATGGAGAAGATTCTTCTAAATTCTATAGTCTAAGTTTCTTTAAGAAACACCCTGTTGATTTTAATGGGGTACCATTTGCTAGTGTGTGCGGTAAGTACTATGCAATGGATAAAACAAGAGACTACACAAAAACACAAGTTTACTACGACTTGTTAATAAACTCAAAAGGAGTAAAAACTCCAAGTTTAGAAAAAATTGTAGAAATATGCTATAACAAAAAAATAACGGACACCTATCTTCCTCCAATTAAAACGGAGAGCTTTAAACCGATTGAAGATGGCGATGTGGCTTTCTTTATAAATTATGGGCGTGACTCACAATTGCAAATATTGAACTCGTTAGTAAACAAATCTTTTGATGTATTTCCTACGAGGGATATAAATATAAGGGCTTACAGCTTATTTGAGATAAGAAAAAAGCTTAACATTGATTACCTATTAAAAGAAGAAAAGGTTAAAAATACATTGTCGGAGTACTTGGGTATACTAGGGCTTTCTCAAGCTAGAATAACAGAAGAAATAAAAGAAGAGTCCTTAGACTATTACCTAGATGGCGCGCGTGAAATCGAAATTGAAAATTGTGAAAACTACATCTTGAAGACTAATAAAATAGAATATATAGAGAAAAAGCCAGAAATGAAAGCATTAAACATAGCACGTCTAGTAATTAAATGTATGGAAAATGATTATGATTTTATAGTGGCTAATTTCGCAAATCCTGATGTAATAGGACATACTGGCAATTTTCAAGCAACAATAAATGCTCTGCAGGCAATAGATGTGTGTCTTGGTAAAATAATAGAAGTAGCAAAAGACAATTTTTACAAAATAATAATTATGGGATCGCATGCGAATTGTGAAACGATAATTGATAGGGACAATAAAATAATAACTAAAAACACTTTAAGCAAAGTACCATTTATAATAATGGACAAGAAAGTGAAGCTAAAAGGTGGGGATATAACATCTGCCGCGCCAACTATACTATCATACATGGATATAAACCTTCCTCAAGAAATGAAAAACACCGAGATATTAATAGATGAATAGATAAAAGGGAAATACCTTTTATTTTTTTGGAAAAAAAGTTAAATTTATTCTTGCATTCCGCACAAATCCTTGTTATAATCATAGTCGTATGACTGCATAGATGTGTGAGGTTGCCGATACGCCAGGCGAAGTTGTTAAAACGTTTGACGGAATCGGGTAATTCATTACGGAGCGGGTCTATTAAGAATATAGGCGAAAGGAGGACATGCAAATGTCAAAGAAAAAAATGCGTTTCACATTGAAGGCTTATGATCATCGTTTACTTGATCTAGCTTGCGGAAAAATCGTTGAAACAGTAAAAAGAACAGGAGGCAAAGTTGTAGGGCCTGTACCTCTACCAACTGTAGTTGAAAAAATTACAATTCTTAGAGCAGTACATAAATACAAAGACTCTAGAGAACAATTTGAAAGTCGCACACACAAAAGACTTATTGATGTTGTTGACCCAACACCAGAGACAATTGAAGCTTTAAAGCATTTAGATTTGCCTAGCGGTGTTGAATGCAAAGGCAAAGAGGCCTAATAGAAAAAATATGGAGGAAAAAATATGAAAGGAATCTTAGGACGCAAAATTGGAATGACTCAAGTCTTCAGCAAAGATGAAAAGTTAATTCCAGTTACAGTAGTACAAGTTGAACCAAATGTAGTAACTCAAGTAAAAACTGTTGAAACTGATGGCTATAGCGCTATTCAATTAGCTACTGTAGAAAAAAAAGAAAAGAATGCTAGTAAAGCTAGCGTTGGACACGCAAAAAAAGCTAATACTACTCCTAAGCGCTTCTTAAAGGAAATTAGAAACTTTGAAGGTACTTATAACTTAGGAGATACAATTAACGCTGACATATTTGCTGCTGGTGAATATGTTGATGTTACAGGAACAAGCAAAGGACATGGTACACAGGGTGTAATCAAACGTTGGAATCAATCTAGAGGGCCAATGACTCATGGTTCACGTTATCACAGAAGACCTGGTTCAATGGGTACAATGCTTCCAATGCACGTATTAAAGGGTAAGAAATTACCTGGACACATGGGTGTTGAAACTACAACTATTCAAAACCTAGAAATAATAGAAGTTAATGTTGAAGATAATTATATTTTAGTAAGTGGTAATATTCCAGGTGCTAAAAATTCCTTAGTTTTGATTAAATCAGCTGTTAAAAAATCTGGTGAAAAAGCTCCAGAAAAAGAAATTTTATCTTATGAAGATAAAACTGAAACAGTTGTAGATGAAGTTGTAGAAACTGCTGAAGAAGTAGTAGAAGAAGCTGCTCCAGAAGTAGTAGAGGAGACTACTCCAGAAACTACTGAAGAAGCTGCTGAAGAAACTTCAGAAAAAGAAGCTGAAGAAAACCAAGAGGAAAGTAAGTAATTACTCTAGAAAGGTGATCTAATATGGCAAAAATACAATTAATTAACCAAAAAGGTGAAAAACTAAAGGATTTAACATTAGCTGATAGCGTTTGGAACATTGAGGCAAACGATATAGTATTAAAGAAAGCAATTGTTTTACAATTAGCAGCATCTAGACAAGGAACAGCAAAAACAAAAACTCGTTCAGAAGTTTCTGGTGGTGGAAGAAAGCCATGGAGACAAAAAGGAACAGGACGTGCTCGTCAGGGATCTATCAGAGCCACACAATGGCGTAAAGGTGGTATCGCTGGAGGAGTTCAACCTAGAGATTATACATTTGATATGAACAAAAAAGAAAGAAGCCTAGCTATTAAAAGTGCTCTTTCACACAAATATCAGGGTAAAGAACTAGTAGTAGTTGATAATATAAAATTAGACAATTTAAAAACTAAAGGAGTTAAAGAAATCATTACTGATTTAAAACTTGACGGAAAGGTATTATTCGTAACAAAAGATGAGAATGAAAACTTATTCATGGCAAGTAGAAATCTAGGTTATGCTTACGCAATCATGGCTGATGAAATAAATTGTTATGATATCATTAACGCCGATAAACTAGTTTGTGATGAAGAGGCTGTAAAAGTAATTGAAGGGGGACTTAAATAATGAAAGATTATACAAATATTATTATTGCACCTGTAATTACAGAAAAATCAGCAATACAAAAAGAAAACAATGTTTATACATTTAAAGTAGCAAAAGACGCTAACAAAATACAAATAAAGAAAGCTATCGAAGAGGCTTTTGGTGTTAAAGTTACCAAAGTAAATACTTTAAACACTAAATCTAAGTCAAAAAGAGTTGGAAGATATACTGGAAAAACACAAGCGTATAAAAAAGCATTCGTAACTCTTAAAGACGGAGATTCAATAGAGTTATAGGAGGGAGAAGAATATGGCAATTAAGAAATATAAACCAACCACTAATGGCCGTCGTGGTATGAGCACATTAGTAAGAAACGAAATTACAGCTTCTACTCCTGAAAAATCACTAGTTGTTTCTAAATCAAAAACAGGAGGAAGAAACAATCAAGGTAGAATGACTGTACGTCACATCGGCGGCGGAGCAAAACAAAAATACAGATTAGTGGATTTTAAGAGAAATAAAACTGGTGTTACTGGACGCATTGCCTCAATTGAATATGATCCAAATAGAAACGCCAATATTGCACTAGTAAATTACCGCGATGGCGAAAAAAGATATATCATAGCTCCTAAAGACTTAACCGTAGGAACTATAATTGAAAGTGGTCCACAAGCAGATATCAAAGTCGGAAATGCTCTACCACTTGCAAGTATTCCAGTAGGAACAGTAATTCATTGTATAGAATTAACCCCTGGTAAGGGAGCTGCTCTATGTAGAGCTGCAGGAACATCTGCACAAATACTAGGCAGAGAAGACAAATATGTATTAATCAGATTACAATCTGGTGAAACAAGGAAAGTATTAGGAACATGCTATGCAACAATTGGTACAGTTGGTAACGAAGATTATGAACTTATTGATTGGGGAAAAGCAGGACGTGTTCGTCACTTAGGTGTAAAACCTACAAACCGTGGTTCTGTAATGAACCCTAATGACCATCCACATGGTGGTGGTGAAGGTCGTACTCCAGTTGGACGTAAGTCGCCAATGACTCCATGGGGTAAAAAAGCTATGGGTGTTAAAACTCGTAAAAGTAAGAAAGCATCTAACAAGCTAATTGTTAGTCGTAAGAAGAAATAGGAGGAATAAACAATGGCAAGAAGTTTGAAAAAAGGGCCTTATGTATTCGGTAGATTACTTAAGAAAATTCAAGAACAAAACAAAAACAATAAAAAAGAAGTTATTAAAACTTGGTCTCGTCGTTCAACTATTTATCCTGATTTCGTAGGACATACAATAGCTGTACATAACGGAAAAGAATTCGTTCCAGTTTATATAACTGAAGATATGGTTGGCCACAAGCTTGGAGAATTTGCACTAACTCGTAAATTCGGCGGCCACGCAGGACAAAAGTAGGAAGGGAGAATAAGTAATGGAAGCATATGCAATACACAAAAGCGCTATGATAGCTCCTCGTAAAGCTAGAATGACTATGGATCTAGTTAGAGGAAAAGACGTAGCAACAGCTAGAAATATTCTAGAAAACACGAATACTAAAGCTAGCAGATTAATACTTAAAGTATTAAATTCAGCAGTAGCTAATGCTGTTAATAACAATGGCGCAAATGAAACAGAACTTGTTATCTCTGAATGCTTTGTAAATCCTGGACAGGTTTATAAAAGAATTAAATTTGCATCAAAGGGTAATGTTGATAGAAGAGATAAAAGAACAAGTCATATTACTGTAAAAGTATCTGATAATAAGGAGGAGAAATAGTATGGGACAAAAAGTTAATCCAATAGGATTCAGAGTTGGCGTAAACAAAGATTGGCAAGCTAAATGGTATGCTAATAAAAAAGATTTTGGTATCCTTTTAGCAAAAGATAACAAAATCCGTAAATTTATTGCTGACAATATGAAAGATGCTGCTGTTTCTCAAGTAATTATTGAAAGAACAGATAAGAGAACAGATGTTAAAATCTATACTGCCAAACCAGGTGTAATTATCGGACGTGGTGGAGAAGATATAGAGAAATTAAGAAATAAATTGAAAAAACTAGTAGATGAAGAAATATACATCTCTATAGTTGAAGAAAAGAATCCAGATTTAAACGCAAAATTAGTAGCTGATCAAATCGCAGGACAAATTGAAGCTCGTGCACCATTTAGAAGCGCTCAAAAAAGAGCAATTAGAAACACTATGAAAGCTGGAGCTAAAGGAATTAAAACTTCAGTATCAGGCCGCCTCGGCGGAGCAGAAATGGCTCGTACTGAATTTTATGTAGAAGGAACAGTTCCTCTACATACAATCAGAGCTGACGTAGATTATGCAACCAGTGAAGCGAATACAACATACGGAAAAATTGGCGTAAAGGTATGGATCTATAGAGGAGAAGTTCTTCCTACAAAGAAAAACAAGAAGGGAGATGCTCAAGATGTTAATGCCAAAAAGAACTAAATATCGTAAGCAACATCGTTTACCATATGAAGGTCATGCCAAAGGAAACACAGAGTTACACTATGGAGACTATGGACTAGTTGCTAACGAAGGTGCTTGGATTACAGCTCAACAAATTGAAGCAGCTCGTATAGCTATGACACGTTATATGAAACGTGGAGGAAAAGTATGGATTAATATTTTCCCTCATCTACCATTAACTAAGAAACCTCTTGGTGTTCGTCAAGGTAAAGGTAAAGGAAGCGTTGAAGGATACGTTGCTGTAGTTAAAAAAGGTAAAATTATGTTTGAAATAGGAGAAGTTAGTGAAGAAATCGCTAGAGAAGCATTAAGACTAGCATCACATAAACTACCTGTTACATGTAAATTCATAAAAAAAGAAGACAAAGGTGGTGTATCTAATGAAAGTTAATGAAAAGTTAAAAGAACTTAGAGCTTTATCAGATGAAGAACTAACTAAAAAGATAAAGGAATCAAAAAAAGAGTTATTTGATTTAAGATTAAAAATATCAACAGGTACACTTGAAAAACCATCAAATGTTGAGGAGTTAAGAAAAGACATAGCAAGAATGAAAACTATTCTTAACGAAAGAAAGATTAATGGAGGCGAAAAATAATGGCAGAAACTAAAGAAGCAAAAAGAACAGCGCTAGTTGGTAAAGTAGTTAGTGCAAAATGCGATAAAACTATCACTGTTTTAGTTGAGACATATAAAAAGCATCCACTTTATGGAAAAAGAGTAAAATACTCTAAAAAATATGCAGCACATGACGAAAAGAATATAGCTAAAGAAGGAGATACAGTTAGAATAATTAGTACAAAACCATTATCTAAGACTAAGAGATATGAATTAGATAAAGTACTAGTTGAAGCTGTTATCCTATAGGAGGTATCATTTATGGTAATGCAAGAATCAAGACTTAAAGTTGCTGATAACTCTGGCGCTCGTGAAATACTTGTTATCAAAGTTGCTGGAGGAAGTAAAGTTAAAAGTGGGAACATTGGTGATATCGTAGTTGGAACAGTTAAAAAGGCTATTCCTAACAGCAATATTCCAAAAGGAAAAGTAGTCAAGGCTGTAATTGTAAGAACTGTTGAAGGCGTAAGACGTGCTGACGGTTCGTATATAAAATTTGATGATAATGCATGCGTTTTAATTAGAGAGGATAAGAGTCCAATAGGAACTCGTGTACTTGGACCTGTAGCTCGTGAACTTCGTGAAAAAGAATTTATGAAAATCGTTTCACTTGCTCCAGAAGTATTATAGGAGGGAACTTATATGAAAATAAAAGTTGGCGATAACGTAAAGATCCTTGCCGGAAAAGATAAAGGTAAAGAAGGAAAAGTTATTAAAACCCTAAAAGATAGCAATAAAGTTGTTGTTGAAGGAATCAATATGGTTAAAAAGCATGTTAAACCAAGAGGAATGAATGAAGTTGGTTCAATAGTAGATGTTGAAGCACCTATTCATGCATCAAATGTTAAATTAAATACTAAAGAAACAAAAAAAGACGCTAAAAAAGTTAAAGAAACTAAAAGCGAAAAGAAAACAAAGAAAGCTAGTTAGAAGGTGTTTATATGAGTACATTTAAAAAATTATATAATGACGAAATAAAAGACTCTCTAATGAAGAAATTTAACTATAAATCAGTAATGGAAATTCCAAAACTAGAAAAAATAGTTATTAACATGGGAGTTGGAGAAGCTTCACATGATTCAAAATTTATGGAAGCTGCAGTTAAAGACCTAGAAGCATTATCAGGTCAAAAACCAGTAGTAACAAAAGCTCGTAAATCTATAGCTGGCTTTAAAATAAGAGAAGGTCAAGCAATCGGAGCTAAAGTTACACTTCGTGGAGAAAACATGTACAACTTTATGGAAAAATTAATAAAGATTGGTTTACCACGTGTTCGTGATTTTAGAGGTGTTTCTCGTACAGCGTTTGATGGACGCGGAAACTACACATTAGGAATTAAAGAACAAGCAATATTCCCAGAAATAGAATATGATCAAATTCTAAAACTTAGAGGAATGGATGTTGTATTCGTTACAACTGCAAAAACAAATGAAGAAGCATTAGAACTACTAAGTGGGTTCGGAATGCCATTTAGAAAGTAGAAAGAGGAGGAAATATTCATGGCAAAGACAAGTTTAAAAGTAAAACAACAAAGACCAGCAAAATTCAAATCTAGAGCTTATACTCGTTGCGAAAGATGTGGACGTCCTCACGGAGTTCTACGTAAGTACAGAATATGTCGTATTTGTTTTAGAGAATTAGCTAGTAAAGGACAAATTCCTGGCGTTAGAAAGTCAAGTTGGTAGAAAGGAGGAATTGAAATATGGTTGGAGATAGAATAGCTGATATGCTTACAAGAATTCGTAATGCAAATCAAATGAAATATGAAACTGTTGAAGTATTAGGATCAAAAATGACATTAGGCATTGCTGAAATACTTAAACGTGAAGGTTATATTCAAGATTTAAAATATACTAAAGATACAAAAGGTGATAAGTTGTTACTTACACTTAAGTATGGTGAAAAGAAAGAAAGAGTTATCCAAGGATTGAAGAGAGTTTCAAAATCTGGATTACGTGTCTATGCTAAAACTAATGAAATTCCTCGTGTACTTAACGGACTAGGAATTGCAATTATATCAACTTCAAAAGGATTAATGACTGATAAAGAGGCTCGTGAAGCAGGGCTAGGAGGAGAAGTACTTGCCTATATCTGGTAAGGAAAAATATTATGAGTAGAATAGGAAATAGAGAACTTGTAATACCTACTGGCATTACTGTAACAATTGATGGAAATAAAATTACAGTAAAAGGACCAAAAGGTGAGTTATCATACGAAAAAAATTCATTAATCGAAGTAAACGAAGTTGAAGGAAAAATATTAACAAAAAGACCAAATAATAATAAAACAACAAAACAATTACATGGAACAACTAATGCTATGATCAAAAACATGATTACAGGTGTTAGTGAGGGATTTAGCAAAGGTTTAGAAGCTGTTGGTGTTGGATATAGATTCCAAGTTCAAGGAAATAAAATAAATATCAACGCTAACTTCTCTCATCCTGTAGTAGTAAATGTTCCAGAAGGATTGAAAGTTGAACAAGTTAGTAATACCGAAATAACTATTTCTGGTATAGATAAACAGAAGGTAACTGAATTTGCGGCTAAAGTTCGCGCTATAAGAGAACCAGAACCTTATAAAGGAAAAGGTATTCGTTATAAAGGTGAACATGTACGTCGTAAAGAAGGTAAGAAAGCTGCTAAATAAGAGTAAGGAGTTAAGATTATGATAGTTAAAGAATCAAGAAACGCTATGCGTAAAAAAAGACATCTACGTGTTCGCGAAACTATTAGTGGAACAGCAGAATGTCCAAGATTAAATGTATTTAGATCAAATACAAATATATTTGTACAACTAATCGATGATGTTAAGGGCGTTACTCTAGCAAGCTCTTCATCTGTCGAATTAAAACTAAAAAATGGTGGTAATATTGAAGGCGCACGTCTTGTTGGTAAAGACATCGCTGAAAAAGCAAAAAAATTAAAAATAAAGAAAGTCGTTTTTGATAGAGGTGGATACCTTTACCATGGTCGTGTAGAAGCATTAGCTGAAGCTGCACGTGAAAACGGCCTAGAATTCTAAGAGGAGGTAAATTATGCCAAAAACTAAGATGGACTCTAAGAAAAACTTGCTTGAAGAAAAAGTAGTTTCAATTGGACGTGTTACAAAAGTTACTAAAGGTGGTCGTCATTTTCGTTTCGCTGCTACAGTAGTAGTTGGAAATAGAAAAGGACTAGTTGGTATTGGTAATGGAAAAGCTAACGAGGTTCCAGAAGCAATTAAAAAAGCAATTCAAGCAGCAAATAAAAATGTTATTAAAGTTGCACTTATTGACAATAGAACTATTCCACATGAAGCAACTGGAAAAGTTGGTCGTGCTGCAGTACTAATTAAACCTGCTAAAGAAGGTACCGGAGTTATTGCTGGTGGTTCAGCTCGTGACGTATTAGAACTTGCTGGAGTACGTGATATTGTATCAAAGTCACTAGGATCAAATACCAAAATTAACGTAGCTAAGGCTACATTAGAGGCTCTTAAAATGCAAAGAACACCAGAACAAGTTGCAGCTTTAAGAGGAAAGAAAGTTGAGGAGTTGTAGTATGAAATTAAATGAATTACAAAAATCTCCAGAAGCTAAAAGTAGAAAAAGAATTGGACGTGGACCAGGTAGTGGAATGGGTAAAACTGCTACTAAAGGTCAAAAAGGACAAAAGTCTCGTTCAGGAGTAAGCATATCTGCATGGTTCCAAGGTGGACAAACTCCTCTATATAGAAGAGTTCCAAAACGTGGATTTAATAATGCAAGATTTACAACGGTATATGCTACAATTAATTTAAGTGATTTGAATAAATTCTTTAATGACGGAGATGAAGTTACTCCAGAAATACTAAAAGAAAGAGGTATTATCAAGAAGCAACTTGATGGAATTAAAGTCTTAGGTAACGGTGAACTAGAGAAAAAACTAACTGTTAAAGCAAATAGATTCTCAAGTACTGCTGTTACTAAAATTGAAAGTGCTGGCGGAAAAGCAGAGGTGATTTAGAATGTTTAAGACATTTGGTCAACTATTTAAGCGCTCAAATAAAGACTTAAGGAAAAGAATTTATTTTACCCTTTTCTGTTTAGCTATATTTGCTTGTGGTACTACTATCACTGTTAGTTGGATATCTGCAGCATATGAAGAGTATGGCTTTTTAGAAATCTATAACCTAATGGCTGGTGGAGGATTAAAATCGTTTTCCATCTTCGCTTTAGGAGTTTCACCATATATCACAGCGCAGATAGTAACTAATATATTGCAAATGGACATTATCCCATACTTCAAAGAATTGAAAGAAGAAGGATATACAGGAAAACAAAAGATAAATAGAATTACTAGATATTTAGGTATTTTATTAGCTTTTGTACAAGGGTATGTATTTACTAGAGCTTATTCAGGATCAACAGATGCAATGCTATTAGTTAAAACAACTGTAATATTTACTGCAGGAACTGCATTGCTATTATGGATAGGAGATAGAATAACTAAAAATGGAATAGGAAATGGTTTGTCATTACTAATCATGGCAGGAATTCTACAATCCCTTCCAAAGATATTCACAGAAGCATTTAATAGTTTAGTAACATCTGGCACATTTAAGATGGGAGCAGGCATTGCTTTATTTGCCGCTTTCATACTAGTATACTTGTTAATAGTTGTTGGAATAATATGGGTACAACTTGCCGAAAGAAGAATACCGATTCAATATGCTAATCGTACAAATTCTGCTTATGGTGGACACCAAAATTATTTGCCAATCAAAATCAATTCTGCCGGGGTGATACCAGTAATATTTGCAACAATGTTATTAGGACTACCTGGAACTATAGCAAGTTTTATAGAGAAGGGAAAAGATGCTACACCAGCGTTGGATTTTATTAATAAGTATCTTACAAACACAACGTTGACAGGATTTATCTTATATGTAGTTTTAATCTTCTTCTTCGCATATTTCTGGACATTCTTGGAGATTAATCCAGAAGAGATGTCTAAGAATTTTGCTAAAAATGGTGCTTATATTCCTGGAGTAAGACCAGGTGAAGCTACTAGCGAATATGTAGGCAAAGTACTAAGCAGATTAACCATTGTTGGTTCAATCTTCTTGATAATCATAGCAGCTTTACCAATTCTATTCACTAAATTTTCTGGACTATCTAGTAGTGTAACTATCGGAGGAACAGGATTGCTAATAGTTGTTGGAGTTGCAATTGAAACTTACAAACAATTAGAAAGTAGCCTTGTAAGCCGTAGTCACAGATTCGGAGTGAGAAGAAAATAATGAATGTGATTTTTCTAGCAGTACAAGGAGCTGGCAAAGGAACATTTGCCAAAAAGTTGCAAGATAAATACGGATATGCTCATATTTCCACAGGAGATATTTTAAGAGAAAGATCTTCCGTTGGAGATGAAACCGGAAATAAAATAAAGAATATGATAGACAATGGTATCTTTGTACCAAATGATATTATATATGAGGCAATAGAGTATAAAATTACTCAACCAGATTGCCAAAACGGTTATATCCTAGATGGTTTTCCTAGAAACCTAGAACAAGCCAAAGGATATGACGAATTATTAAAAAAGATTGGTGGGGATTTAGGAGTTGTTATTAATCTAACAATCCCTAATGAACAACTAAAAAAGAGAATTATTGGTCGTCGAATATGCAAGGATTGTGGAGCTATATATAATATATACTTCGAAAAATTCATGCCTAATATCGAAGGAATTTGCGACAAATGTGGTGGCGAATTATATCAAAGAGATGACGATAATGAAGAATCAATGAATACTAGAATTAAGACATACTTTGAAGTAACAGAACCAATAATCGATTATTACAAAGAAAAGGGCGTTTTAAAAACAATCGACGCAAGTAAAGATAATGACGCCGTGTTTAATGAAATAGAAAATATTCTAAGGAGTGAAGATGTGGATAACTAAAAAGTTATTCACATCTAGCAAAACTCTAATATAGTTATGGAGAAATATAATTTATGGCTAAAGAAAAAGTAATAGAAGTAGAAGGCAAAGTAATAGAAATCTTAAAAGGTGGACATTTTCTTGTTGAGTTGCCACAAGGACACGTTGTAGAGGCCCATGTTTCTGGTAAAATGCGAGTTAATATGATTCGTATCTTACCGGGTGATATTGTTACAATAGAGTTGTCGCCATATGATTTAACACGTGGGCGTATAATATGGAATAAAAGATAATGGAGGTAAAGTTATGAAAGTTAGATCATCTGTTAAAAAGATTTGTGCAAAATGTAAAATCATAAAAAGAAAAGGAAAAGTAATGGTTATTTGTGAAAATCCAAAACATAAACAAATTCAAGGTTAATAGGAGGTAAGAATATGGCACGTATTAAAAATATCGAATTACCAGGAGAAAAGCATATTAATATTAGTCTTACAGCTATCTATGGAATAGGTAGAAGTTTAGCAAATAAAATATGTGATAATGCTGGTGTTGAAAGAAGTAAAAAAGCAAAAGATTTAACAAATGAAGAAGTAACTGCACTACGTAAAGAAGTTGATAAAGAAACAACTGAAGGAGATTTACGTCGTGAGGTACAATTAAACATCAAAAACAAAATGGAAATTAATAGCTACCAAGGAACAAGACATAAAAAAGGTTTACCTGTACATGGACAAAGAACTAGTAGAAATGCACATACTAGAAAAGGTAGAGGTAAAGTAGTAGCTAATAAGAAAAAGGCAACTAAATAATTAGGAGGTTAAACTATGGCTTATAATAGAAGAAAAAGAAAAGTAAAAAAGAATATACCTGAAGCACAAGCTCATATTCATTCAACATACAACAACACAGTTGTTTCTATTACAGATAAAGATGGAAATGTAATCAGTTGGGCATCAGCAGGTACTATTGGATATAAAGGTAGCAAAAAGAAAACTCCATACGCAGCTGGAATGAGTGCTGAAGCAGCAGCTAAAGTTGCTATGGATAATGGTGTTAAAAAAGTAGAAGTATTTGTTAAAGGTTTGGGTGCAGGACGTGAAAACGCAATTCGTTCATTACAAACTGCAGGATTAGAAATTACAACAATCAACGATGTTACTCCAATTCCACATAACGGATGTCGTCCACCAAAACGTCCAAGAAATTAATTGAAAGAGGGGAATAAGGATATGTTAAGATTTGAAAAACCAGAATATAAAATAAAAGAATATCAAGAAAGCAATCATTATGGAAAATTTGAATTAGAACCATTAGAAAGAGGCTTTGGAACTACAATAGGTAATGCTCTAAGAAGAGTAATGTTATCTTCATTGCCTGGTAGTGCAATTACTTCAGTAAAAATAGAAGGTGTAATGCACGAATTCCAAAAAATCGAAGGGATAGTTGAAGACGTAACATCAATAGTCTTGGCATTAAAAAGTGTTGTTATAAAAAATCATTCTGATGAAGATAAAATAATCAGATTAAAAAGCAACAAAGAAGGAGCATTAACTGCTGGAGACATAGAGCATGATCAAGATTTAGAAATAGTTAATCCAGATTTAGTTATTTGTAACCTAGTAAAAGGTGGAAAAATAGATATGGAAATGACTGTATCTAATGGACGTGGATATGTAGATTCAAAAGCTAATCAAAAATTATTTGGAGAAGAAAAAGTTGGCGTTATAGCAATTGATTCTCTATACTCTCCAATTGAATTAGTAAACTTTGAAGTAGAAAGTGCTCGTGTTGGACAAAATGAAAACTTCGATAAATTGATAATGAATGTATATACAAATGGTTCAATTACTCCAGAAGAAGCTATGGCTTTATCAGCAAGAATTTTGATAGAACATTTTAACATAATAACTGACTTAAATTCAATTAGTGATATTTCTGGATTGATGGCAGAAAAGAAAGTAGACACAATAACTAAGACTTTAGAAACTCCTATTGAAGAAATTGAGTTCTCAGTAAGAGCATATAATTGCTTGAAAAGAGCAGGAATCAATACTGTTCAAGATTTAATATCTAAAAAAGAAGTTGAAGTAACAAAAATACGTAATCTTGGTAAAAAATCATTAAAAGAAGTATTAGATAAAGTAAAAGAAATGGGACTTAAGTTCCGCGATTAATATAACAAGGAGGTATAATACTTATGGCTAAATATAGAAGAATAAATAGAGAAAAGAGTATTCGTAGAAGTATTTTAGCTAGTTTAACTAAGACTGTTATCATGAATGGTTCAGTAGTTACTACTGAAGCAAGAGCAAAAGAAGTAAGAAAATTCGTTGATAAAATGATTACTTACGGAAAAAGAGGAACTTTAGTTTCTAGAAGAAAAGCTTTAGCATTTCTAAATAATGATAATGAAGTGGTTAGTAAAATATTTAATGAACTAGCTAAAACATATGAAAACAGAAATGGTGGATACACTAGAATTCTTAAATTAAAAGAAAGAGTTGGAGACGATGCTCTAACTGTAAAATTAGAACTTGTATAAGTTCTTTTTTTTTATTGCCTTTCAAAAAGCAAAATAACAAAGCTTATAAAAAAGAAACATTTATTGATAAAGGGTATATCACGTGATAGAATAAGAATAATTCAAAAAGGAGGATTTTATATGGGAGAAAAAACAAGAGTATTTATAGGGAAATCATTTATTACAGTTGTGGGCATAATATGCCTTAGCAAACCAATTAAAGCCTTAGCAGGCCCAGGCTTGCCAAATTATACCCCACTCGCAACATACTATGCATTTGATTATGATAGTTTTAATGTAGATGATTGTTTTCATCTAATTTATAGAGATGGCGAAGTAATACCTGCTGTTAATATTGAAAATTTATTATTTGCGGTAGATCCGGAAACATACGAAGTAGAAAAATATCTTATTCAAAAAAAGGATGTAACTATTTTAAATGGATATTATAATGGGAACAATCCATCTCCATATCGATTTGTAGCAGATACATACACCTACTATATACTATATGATTCTAAGACCAAAGAAGAATTATGTAGCGGACGTGAAGAAATGGGAGATAATCTTTACGAACAATTAAAAAAAGAAAAAATATGTATATCTAGTAACAATATAGGTAATTATTTTGAAGAATATGAGGGAAGAAAAGATTTAACTTTTCAAGAAGTTGAAAAAGTAGAAAGAAGTTTACCAAAGATTGTGGCAGCTATGGACGATTACGATAATAATCAGTTTACTCTTAAATGATTTAAATGAAAAAAAAACTTTTTATAAAGAGTTAAATTAAGCAATATTAAGTAGAATAATATATCAAAAAATATATCCTTTTATATAAGTCGTTTTATTGAAAAAAAATAATGTATATGTTATCATAAAAGTAGACTAGAATAAGAGGGTGTTTTCTATGGGTGATAATTCTAAAATATTAGAAGATATTTCAGCATTAACTCAAATCTGCCGTTCTAATAATGATGGCCCAACTTTAAGAATTGAGGAAAATGAAATAAAGAACAAGCTCGTTGAATATGACGAAGAAATAGAAGAGATTAAAACGGCTGATGTCGACGATTCTTATGATACAAGCGCCGAAATGGCCGATAGAAATATTGAAATCATAACAAAAAAAGTAATCCAAGCAACAACTAATGAATTAAAAAGCAAAAATGCCGAAATGGACTCTCTTAAAGAAAAAGAAGCAGAATATAGCAATTCTTTGTATGCATTAAAAAGAACAAAGGTTAGTTATGAAAAATATATTGCCAGTCTTAAAGATCGTCTTACCTCTGCTACAGAAGATTCTGTAACAGAAAGGTATAATAGTATAATTACTAATACCGAAGCCAAAATGGCCAAACAAGACGAAAGAATTAAAGAAATGGAAGAAAAGCATTCTGAGATTCAATCAGCTATGGATAAACTACATGAGGAGATTGTGGGTCTAGAGAATCGTTTAGAAGCTAAAAAGGCTTTGCTAGCAGAAGCCCAGAACAATCTTCAGAATAGAGATTTATATATAGATAAAGCTAAAAAAGAGAAAGCAGCCAAAAGAGTAGAAGAGATAGAAGGAAAAAAAGAAGAACTAAGTAAAAGATTAGATGAAATATCTAGAGACCCTAAGTACTTAGAAATGAAAATAAAAGAAATATTACTTGACGGATCAGATAACTATGCAGCAAGGAATTATATAGTTGAGTTATTAACAATTGCTTCCAAGGTACCTTACGCTGATCGCTATGTTGATAAAAAAATGGAAGAAGAACTACTATCAGCAACTCAAGAAAGAGATTCTTTTGCCGGAGAAATTGATAGCAAAACATATGACATAATGGATTTAGTTAGCCCAGAACAAATAAGAGTTGATTTCCTTAATAGTCGTATATCTTATTGGCAATCAGAAATCAAAAAACTCGAAGAGAAAGTATCACGAATTGATAAAGACGAAAACTTTCATTATGCAGAAAAAAACGTTGAATTAGATGATTTGATTTCTAAATTAAAAGACGAAACAAAAGAGTTTAAAACAAGATATCAAAAAGAGTCGGACTCTAACTTAAGCAATAAAGCAATACTAAAATTAACATATGAGGAAAAGAAAGCCGACCTAGCAGCTGCTGAAGAAATTGCTTCTAAGTTCAGAAAAAATGAAGCTGAAGATGTCGAAGATGCAGGCAAAATAGTTAAACAAGATATTGAAGAGTTGAATAAAAGAATAAAAGAAGCAGAAGATGAAATTAATCAAATCAAAGATAGACTTAATAATAGAAAATCTGGAAACAAAGATTTAAGTGCTAAGAATAAAGATAGAGAAAAATTGGAAGAACTAGCACAAGTGGTAATTGATATTAAACACCGTCGCCAGTTTGCAGATAGAACTTTTGATATTGCCAAAAGATTGGAATTCAATCTTGGAATGAAACTAATAGATGCGGTTTATACCAAAGAAGAACAAGAAAAGTTATCTGCAGAAGTAATGGTTCCAATTGAGGAAGAGAAAAAAGAAGAGCCAGTAGTAATGGAAACAGTTGAACAACCCGAAAAAGAAGTATCACAGATAGAAAAAGAAGTTGTAGAGCAAGCTCAAGAGATAACCGAACCTGTAGAATCAAAAGAAGAAGTACAAGGTCAAGAGACTACAGAAATCATTGAGCCAAAGGAAGAAGTTCAAGAAGAAACTGCTGCTGAAGATATAAATGATTCTATTCAAGAAGAAAAGGATGAAGAAGTTAAAACAGCTAGTGAAGAAATTACAACAGTAGATTCTATTGCTGAAGCAATACCAGCAGTAGAAAGCGTTGAAGAGGCAATCTCGGAACCAGAAGAAGAGCAATCTATTGACGTCCCAGAAAACACAGCATCTTCAATTGATCAAAATGAACAGCCTGTTGAATATTCAATTCCTGAACTAACACCATCTATAGAAGAAACATTTCCTTTATCAGACGCAAATGATTCTGAAGAACCAGCAGTAGACATAGAAATAAAAGCAGCCGATGATAACGAGGAATTGCCGCCTCTCCCAGATATTTCATCTGACGATACCACATCTATTCCTGTTATACCAGTAGCTGAACCTTCAACTGATGATAATTATGAGGTGAATTCTGAAGAACCAGTAATTAGTGAACAATCACTAAATACCATACCAGAAGAAAACATAGAACAGGGGGCATAATAATGGATCAAAAGCCAATGAATAATACAGAAGAAAAACCAAATACCTCTACAAGACTAAGACCAAATACAATTATAAGCTTAGAAAATGATGAAAAATACGTAGTATTAAATGAGACTATGTATGGTGGTGTAAAATATTTTTTAGTAATGGGTGTAGATGATAAAAAGAATGTCATACCTACCAACGTTGCTATAGTTGAAGAAATAATAGATGGTGGGGATACTTTTGTTGACAGGGTTAGAGATCCTGAGTTGATAATAATATTAACTAGGATACTAAAGTCTCAAATATAGGAACGAAAGTTCCTTTTTTCTATGTTGACATATATCATCCCTTATAGTAGTATAAAACGCTAAGGAGAGATTCGTATGAATATAATTACCCTATTACTAGATGTTTTATTAACAATTCCTTTAACGTTTATTATGATGAAGATAGATAAGAACAAAAAGAGTTTTCTTCACTCTTGCCTTATACCAACTATATACATAATAATCATCGCTGCTTTAGTACCATCATTAAAAAAATATATCTTTTTAATACCTATATTTGAATTGTTTATTAGAAATTTCTATTTAACTAATATTAATGAAGAAATACGTAATAATAAAAAAGCTATATTATCTAGTATTATCTCTATTTTACTTGTTCTATTTACATATAATTATTTTATTTCCAAAGTAACTAATGTATTACCAACTCCTGAAGAAGTTCGTCCTTTTATATGGTTAATTATCATAATCATCATTTACTCTATAGCTAATGACGAAAATATTAAAGGAGAAACTAAAATAAAAACGCTTAATAATAAAAACGAATATATAGCTATGCAATACGGAAAATATAAAACAAGATATGGCAAGTATATAAATAGTAAAAACAATACAATCAATAAATTAATATACAGCTTAATTATATTTAAAAACTATCAACAGCCTACAATATATAGAAACATTAAAAATTACACAAATCATCTTTTAAACAAAGAGGTAAAATATGGCGTGCTAGAAGTAGCATCGCCAACACCAATTAGTGATGAAGAAAGTATCACAAAAACCATAAAAAAATTGGAAACTTCATCTAAGAAAATGAAAGATAATACTAAAGTAGATCAGTATCTAACAGATTACACTGACGAAGAAATAAAAGAAATTGTTAATATCTATAATGTTATCGACAGCTTTTAATAGAGAAGAAATAATTGCATTAAAATTTTAATTATGTTAAAATACATAACAGTAAACAAAGAAAACGAAATAAGTAGTTTTATTAAGTTCCTAATATAGAGATTGAGTATCACCGGCTGTAAGTACTCATGGATAAAGAATAAAATGAAATTCATCGTTGGAGTTTAATCGCAGATAGATGCGTTATATCTATAAAGAGAGCTAGTTTATCTAGAATTAGGGTGGTACCGCGGATTTATTTCGTCCCTTAGTTTTAGATTTTTTTTATTGGAGGTAATATTATGAAAGAAAAAATCGAAACACTACAAAAAGAGGCTCTAAATAAAATCGATAATGTCAAAGATTTAAAAGAGCTAAACGATATTAAAGTAGAATATTTAGGAAAAAAAGGGCCTATAAATGAGTTGACTACTCATATGAAGGAATTATCACCAGACGAAAAAAGGGATTTTGGGATGCTTTTAAATGGCTTAAAACAATCCGTAACGGATGCTATTGATTCTAAAAGAACTAAATTTGAAGAAGCCGAACTAAATGAAAAGCTTGCTAAAGAAAAAATAGATGTAACTTTACCTGCTACTAAAATACCTACCGGAGCGCCTAATATCTTAGAAAAGATTATTGAAGATGTCGAAGAAGTATTTATGTCCATGGGGTATGATGTCGTAGATGGTCCCGAAGTTGAAGAAGATAAATACAACTTTGAAATGTTAAATATACCTAAAGGACATCCTGCTCGTGATGCTCAAGATACATTCTACATCGAAGATGAATCTATTCTTTTACGTAGTCAAACATCCCCAGTTCAAGTAAGAACAATGTTAAAAGCAGGGGGAAAGACTCCTGTTAGAATGATCTGCCCTGGAAAGACTTATCGTCGTGATGCTGATGATGCAACACATTCACATCAATTTATGCAAATTGAAGGCCTTTTAGTAGATAAAGATATAAGATTATCAGATTTAAAAGGTACTTTCGATGTTATAGCTAAAAAACTATTCGGTGAAGATTGTGTAACAAGATTTAGACCTTCATATTATCAATTTACTGAACCTTCAGTAGAAACAGACATTTCTTGTTTCGCTTGTAAAGGAAAAGGTTGTTCACTATGCAAGAATACTGGTTGGATAACAGTTAGTGGAGCAGGAATGGTTCATCCTAATGTTTTAAGAGGATGTGGTTATGATCCAAAAGAATGGTCTGGTTTTGCTTTCGGTTTCGGTGCTGAAAGATTAGCGATGTTAAAATATGGTATTAACGATATTAGAACATTCTATCAAACTGATCTAAGAGAATCAGAGATTTTCGATAGAAAGGATGTGTAATAATGATATCTTTAAATTGGTGTAAAGACTATGTTGATATAGAAAAAGAAAACTTACATGACTTAGCAGTTAAAATAACTAAAGCTGGTGTTAATGTTGAAAAAGTAATCGATACTAGAATTGAAAATCTAGTAATCGGTGAAGTAAAAGAATGTATAGATCATCCAGATAGCGATCACTTACATGTTTGCCAAGTCGATGTTGGCGATAAGGTAACACAAATCGTTTGCGGAGCTTCTAACGTAAGAAAAGGAATCAAAGTTCTAGTAGCTCTTCCTGGTTGCGTGCTTCCTGGTGATTTTGAAATCAAAGCTGGGAAAATTCGTGGCCAAGAATCAAATGGTATGATTTGTGCTTTATTTGAACTAGGCTTAGAAGAAAAAAATGACGAAACATATGCCAAAGGAATTGAAGAACTAGATACTGACTTGCCAGCTGGTACCGATGCCAATATTTATCTAGGAACTGATGATACCATTTATGAATTAGATGTTCATAAACATCGTAATAATGATTGCTATTATCATATTGGCTTCGCTTATGAAATAGCATCTGTTCTAAATAAAAAAGTTACATTACCCGATGCTTCTTACAAAGAAAATAAAGATAGTGTTGAAAAACATGTATCTCTTAGCGTTGATACTGATAAATGTCCATACTACACGGCTAAGATGGTTAAAGGAGTCGTAATTAAAGAATCTCCAGACTTTATCAAAAAAAGACTTATTAGTGCAGGTATGAGACCCATTAACAATGTTGTCGATATCTCTAACTATGTAATGTTAGAGTATGGAAACCCTCTACATTTCTTTGATGCCAAGAAACTAGGAGACAAGATTGTTGTTAGACAAGCGACTGAAAATGAACCTATAACTACTCTTGATAATCAAGATAGAGTATTAAGTACTGGGGATATTGTTATTACCGACGGTACTAAACCAGTATGTATCGCCGGTGTTATGGGAGGTTTAAATACTGATGTTGATGAAACAACAAAAGATATTGTTATTGAAGCAGCTATCTTTGATGCTGTAAGCATTCGTTATACCGCTTCAAGATTAGATCTTAAGAGTGAAGCTTCAATTAGGTATGGTAAAGGTTTAAACTATGAATACACTAATGCCGCTATGGATAGAGCGTGTCATTTACTAGAACAATATGCTGATGCCACAATCCTTTCAGGTAAACTAGTACATGATAAAGTTGATAAAGAAGAAAAAGTTGTTAAATTCAAAACTAAAGAAGTATCTACACTACTAGGATTAGAATTAACAGATAAAGATGTTGAAACTGAACTAGATCGTTTAATGTTCCCTTATGAACTAAAAAAAGATACATTCAAAGTAACTATTCCACGTAGAAGACTAGATATTGATCCAAATGTTAATGACATAGCAGAAGAAATAGGAAGATTATATGGTTATGAAAATCTAGAATCTACACTACCTAGAGTACCAGTAAGACGTGGAGAATATATTGGTGATGTAAAAATAAGAAAAGAAATCTCTAAAAGATTAAGAACTCTAGGATTAAATGAAACCAAGACTTATACCTTAACTTCTCCAGAGATGGCATCATTATTCAGATATGAAACTAAAGACCAAATCAATTTACCTAATCCAATGAGTTTAGACAAATCAGTTATTAGAACTTCTATCTTACCATCATTAATTAATGTTTATGAATACAATAAAGCTCGTAAAGTAGAAAATATTAATCTTTATGAAATAGCTAAAACATATGATAAGAACTATGTCGAAGATATTAAAGTAGCAATGTTAATGAAAGGTAGCTATTCAGTAAATAACTGGCAACATACAACTACTAAATGTGATTTCTATATTTTAAAAGGAATTATCGAAAATCTTTTAGATTATCTAGGCTTTAAGAATAGATACACATTTGTGGCAACAGAAGTATCAGAGTTACATCCTGGTATTGCTGCTAAGATACTATTAGATAGAGAAGAAATTGGTATTATAGGTCGTGTTCATCCTTCTTACAAGAAAGATGAAATATATGTGGCAGAATTATCAATGACTAAGTTATATGAAAAACAAATAAAACCATTAAAATTCAAAGAGGCCAATAAATATCCGGAAATTGTTAAAGATTTAGCATTTGTTGTTAACAACGATGTGGAATCACAAACAATTAAAGACCAAATAAAAAAATCAGGTGGCCGTTTACTAGATAATGTTGAGGTTTTTGATATCTATCAAATGGAAAAAGAAAAATCTATTGCTTATACCTTAACGTTTAAAGACCCAACTAGAACATTATCAGATGAAGAAGTAATGGAAGTATTTAATAAAATTATTAAAGAAGTTGAAACAAAAACAACTGCCAAATTAAGAAGTTAATATCAAATATATAAAAAGGGGGGGATAAGTATGAGTAATTATCATATTAAAGCAACAGAGATTTTTTCTAAAAATCCAGAGCAATACTCACTATGTCGTCCGCAGTACCCACTATCTATGATTCGAGATTTAAAAGAAAAAGCTGGATCAGGAATAGTTGCAGATATAGGATGTGGAACAGGCATACTAACCAAACAACTATTAAAGGCCGATATCTGTGTTATTGGTATCGAGCCTAACCCAGGAATGTATGCTCAAGCCCAATTGGATTTGAGACAATACAATTGCAAGCTAATTAATGCTACAGCAGAGGATACAAAATTGGATGAGGGATCTGTCAAACTGATTACTGTTGCTCAAGCCTTGCATTGGTTTGATCTTAATAGTTTTAAAATTGAAAGCGAAAGAATTTTACAGTCAGATGCCTTGATTGCAAGCATTTACAACACCATGGAAAAGGGCGAGCCAATTGTAGAAGATTTTATAAATATTCATAGGAGGTTATGTCCAAACTATCGTGGAGGATACAACAGAACGGAAGAACTATATGATAGATTATATACGGAAGGATATGAAATTAGAGAATATCCAAACAATCAAGTATTCAGTTTAGAAAGGTTGCTAGGATACGCAACTTCCTTATCTTATAGTCCTACGCTTCTAGATGCCAATTATATAGAATACCTTAAAAGCATTTGCGATTATTTCAATCAGTATTCTAAAGATGCAAAGATAAATATTCCAATGCAGACGACAATGGCAATAGGAGCTCTAAAATAACACAATAAAACCTTAAGAATTATATTATATAATTCTTTTTTTGTGTTATAATCTTCCATAGGAGGTAGAAAATGAAAAAAAATGATAAGATAAAAATACTACTTAGTATAATAATAATTACTATGATAGTAACATGGTTTTTAGCAGGTGGAGCCTATAACGATACTGGCGATTTTACAAAAGCTGCTATTACTAGAGGAGGAATATTCGATTTAATACTTGCTATTATGTATAGCTTTTATTATAAAATCCATAATGTTTTCTTCATCTTCACTATTGGTGGGGCATATGGAGTACTAAGCCAGACAAAATCATATCGTAAACTAGTAGACAAAACAGTTGAATTAGTAAAAGGAAAAGAACCAATGTTCTTTGCTTTAACTACTTTTTTAACCGCTCTTTTTGTCTCATTATCATCTGAAGTATTGGTAGTTTTCATGTTTGTTCCTTTTATAGTATCAGTATTCTTAAGATGTGGAAAAGATCGTCTTACAGCCTTGAGTGCAGCAATTGGAGGTATTTTCATCGGTATAATTGGTATAACATTTGGAACATATGGCGTAGAAAACATGAATAAAACCCTTGAATTTTCATATACAAACGGAATCGGTTTTAAAGTTGCATTCTTTATAGTTGCCTATGTTCTATATAATTTATTTGCAATACTACACATGAATAAATATCAAAAAGCATTAGATGAAACAGAATACGATCCCTTCTTACCAGAAGAACTAGATGAGAAAGGTAAAAAGAGAAAGACTAAACTATGGCCAACAATTACCATGTTTGTCTTACTTGCGATAGTTACTGTGCTAGGTTATATCAATTGGGAGACAAGTTTTGGAATAGAGTTGTTTAATAACATTGAAAAAGGATTTGAAGAGTTTTCAATCAAAGGTATCTCAATCTTCTATAATATTGCTGGAAGTACTAGTGCATTTGGTAATTGGAAAGACTTAATGGGAGCTTCTGCTATTTTAATAATTACTACTATAATTATTAGTTTCATTAATAAAATATCTTTAGATGATTTCCTAGATAACTTCTGCGAAGGAATAAAAAAAGTTGTAAAAGTAGTTATTACATTTGGTCTAGTATACACTGTCTTTGTTATAGTTAGTTGGTATGGCTGGCCAACAACACTTATTAACTCTATAATAGGAAGTGGAAAATTTAATATATTCACTCTACTACTAGCAGCTATAATTGTATCTTTTTACTATATTGAAAACAACTATGCTGGTTATGTATTAGGATCGTTTATTAAAAAGAGTTTTGCAACCAAATCACTAGCTACAACATTAATGCTAAATAGTTCCTTTGGAACCCTAGCTGCTATTTTACCAACAAGTTTTATAACCATGATGGGTTTAACTGCCTTAGACATATCTTATAAATCTTGGTTGTCATACATCTGGAAATTCGTTGTATCTATGCTTATTGCAATCTTAATAATCATTTCAATAATGGTATATATGTAAAAAGTTTAAAGATTCTTTAAACTTTTTCTTTTGGTCTTATCGCTTATACGTGATAAAATAAAAGAGAAAGATGTGATATTATGAATATTTTATACTTATTATTAGCAGTATACTTAATACCTCTTATAGCTTACGTATTAATTGTTCACACTTATAAGAAGTATAATACTGAAAACAACAATAAAGAATTAAGTGGCTTTGAAATCGCTAGGAACATTTTAGATAAACATAATCTAGAAGATATGTATATTATTGAAAAAAGAGGAATGTTTACTGATACATATGACAGCAAACAAAATGTAATCAGATTATCAACCCCAGTATTCCATGAAGAGTCCGTTTATTCCTTAGCAGTAGCTTCATATTTGGCCACGAAATCATATTTATATAATAAGCAAGATAAGACGATAAAAACCAAGATTATTGTAGACAATTTCATTAACATTTTAATAACATTTATCTATTTATTACTACTAGTAGGGATTATTATCAACTCTCTACCTACTTATAAAGTGGTTTTATTTCTATTAATCTCCGTAATTATTTATAATTTACTAACAACTCCTATAGAGGACAAAATAATGCAGAAAAGTCTCAAAGAATTAAAAAATAACAAAATATCAGATAAGAATATTGAAAAAATAAAAAGTATATATTCTATTATGAGAATAAACGGATTAGCCCAAATGGTTATTTCTTTATCTAATCTATACTACACCATTAAAGAAGATGCCAAAAAATAATAATGTATAAGACTATATAATATGATAGAATATAGGAAGAGAGTAGTGATAAAATGTCTAACAAAAAAAACAATATAACAGGAGCAATTATCCTAGTAGTAATCATCTTAATAGTTTTTACTAGCTTAAAGCCATTAATTAAAGAAGGAATAGAAACCATATTAAATGGAGATGAAAAGTACTTCCGAATAATATCTTCGAATGCTAATTCATTCTTTGAAGAAGACTTAATCGAATTTGCTAAAAAAGAAAAAATAGATTTGAAGATAGAATACTCTGATGACCTCGAAATAATAGATAAGTTGAATGATGAGTCTAATCACTATGATGCGGTATGGATATCTAATTCCATTTGGTTATACATGCTAAACAATCCCTATTTAGTAACAAATAGCAAATCAATAGCTGTTACACCGGTTATTATGGGAGTAAAGAAAAGCAAAGCTGAAGAACTTGGCTTTGCTGGTAAAGATATCTACAATAAAGACATTTTAAACACAATAAAATCTGGTAAATTAAAATATGTAATGAATTCTGTTACTAAAACCAACACTGGAGCTACTGCTTATTTGGCCTTTTTAAATAGTTTGGCAGGAAGCCCAGAAGTACTAAAAAGTGAAATGCTTAAAAATCCAACCCTAATAAATGATATGAAAGAATTCTTTAAAGGAGTTGAAAGAGTTAGCGGCGACGAGACATATCTAGATGAAATGTTTATTAATGGTGACTATGAAGCTGTGATAAACTACGAGAGTACCTTAATAGAATTAAATAATAAATTAATCAATAGTGGGAAAGAGCCATTGTATTTATTATATCCAGTTGATGGTGTAGCAATCAATGATATGCCTTTTGGATATGTTAATAGAAATCAAAACAAAGAAGAAAACTTTAATAAAATACAAAAGTATTTAAGAAGTAATAAGACTGCCAAAAAACTCGAAGAAAAAGGATTAAGAACATGGTTTGGCGGAGTTAAAGAACAAAATAACTCAATCTTTAAAAAAGAATGGGGAATCGATACAACTAAATATTTGATGCCATTTAAATATCCAAGCAAGACGGTTATGAACGAAGCTTTTGATCTTTATCTTGAAGCTTTAAGAAAACCTACTCATACTGTTTTTGTCCTTGATACCTCAGGAAGTATGAATAGCAATAATGGTTTAATAGAATTGAAAGAAGCCATGAATACTATACTAAATAAAGATACGGCTAGACAAGATAATATCCAATTTTCGGATAAAGATAAAATAACTATTATTACATTTAATAGTAATGTTAATTTAACAAGTGATACAAAAACAGGTGCTGAATCAGACTATTTTATTAACTTTATTGAACACTTATATGCTAATGGTAATACCAATATTTATGATCCATCCATAGCGGCATTAGAGATACTAAAAAACGAAAGTGATGAATACATGAGGATGGAGATATTAATGACGGACGGACATTCTAATAATGGCTCTTTCTCTTCTTTATCATCATATTATACGAGTGAGAAACTAGATATACCTATTTATAGTATTACATTTGGTAATTCTAGTGATTATCAATTGGAACAAATAGCCGAATTAACTAATGCTAAGATATTTGATGGCAAATCAGGATTAGTAGAAGCCTTCAAAGAAGTAAGGAGCTATAGTTAATGAAACACATTCAAAAAAGATATATTTATGCTGCTTTTTTAGCTTCAGCTTTCTTCTTAATAACTTATCTTCTGATAAAACTTCCTATATTTGTTGCCATAATACTAACTGCAGCTATATACTATGGTGGAGTTCTACTATTTAAAAAAGAAGATGTAAGAGAGTTTAATAGTGAAAATATAAACAACTATTATTACCTAGCATCAAAAGTACAGAATGAATCTAATAGAACAGATAATAAAGAAATAATCAAAACATGTGAAGAGATAGGCAAGAATACTGACAGCATACTAGTTAGTTTGAGCCAAAGACCACGTAAAGTAGAACAAATATTTAGCTTTTTCGATTATTATTTAGATATAGCATATAAAATACTATACAAATATAACAGTATAAAAGGTAAACAAGATGTTAATTCTAAAGATAAAAAGTATTTAGAAAACACACCAGGATATCTCCAAAAAATATTAGAAGCATTTGAAAAACAGTCTAAGAATATGCAAGAAGCTAAAATGTTAGATATCGATACTGAAATCAAAATATTTGAAAAGACAAGCGGTATAAATAAAGACAATGTTAAAGTTGGTGATAAAAATGAATAATGAAATAAAAATACAAAAAGAAGGACAAACGGAAAAAATAATTGGTATAGCTATTGTTGCGGGAGTAATTGTTTTAACTTTGTTAATAAGTTTTTTAGTAACAAGGCATAACAAAAATACTGCTCTAAAAGATGTCTACGTTGCAACCGGTGGCGGTAAAGAAGACTTTATATCAGATAAAGATGTAATAAAATATATGGAAGAAAGATATAAATTGAATGTCATCTACGATAACTGGTCTAATGGTAAAACAGTTACAGCTCCGCTAGTAAGAGAATATGTTCATTTAGGAAATAATAACATACCTGAAAGTGATTGGTCCGTTAATTGTACCAATTGTTCCAAATACAATGTATTATTTACTTCTGATGAAAGATTCTATGACTATTATAAACTGTCTCCTAATAAAGCCGAAGGAGAAGCGGATAGATATTATGTAAAAAATGGTAGTCTTACGCTTAATACCCCAATAGTAATATATAGTTGGAAAGATGTAGCTAATGCTTTAATAAAAGAGAATATAGTATCTTTAGAAGATAATATTTACTATATTACTGACATGAATAAACTATTAGAATATATATTGGCAGGAAAAACCTGGAGTGATATTGGTTTATCTTCTATTTATGGCAAGATAAATATATATTCAACTGACCCTGTAACATCTTCTCCTGGCGCTACATATTATGGCTTACTAATGTCTATTATGACAAATGGCGACATGAGTGAAGAAAATATTACTAAAGCTTTACCTAAATTAAATGAATTTTATAAAAAATCTGGGTATATGAACAATACACCTGCTGACTTGTTT
>CADCFX010000013.1 GCA_902800945.1 uncultured Erysipelotrichaceae bacterium
GCTGCTACAGTAAAGGGACAGATTTTAACAGATAAAGACGGAAGCCCACTTAGAGTTAGTTATAAATCTAATGATCAACAAACGATGATGCAAGAAGCAAATGCAGGAAAAAAATACGATGAGATTCTAAAAAATAAATATGGCGTAACCCCATCTTCATCAAACTGCCGAATGGGGAATATGGAGTATAATAACTACCAATTGGAAAATGATAATTCGGGAATACTTCATCAGCCATTAAGCAGTTTCCTTGCTAGTAAAGGAACATCATTAGATGCTTTTAACCAACTAATCGATAGCAACGTAAAAAAAGCCGGATATGGAACACGAGCAGCAGTTGTTTCGGCAGCAGTAACCCTAATAGGTGAATTAGGAAATAAGTATAACGTCAAAGTTCCATACTATTGGGGTGGAGGTCATGGTGCTCCTGATAATCTAGCCAATGGTAATTGGGGGAGCACAGCTTGCCATACATACGCTAACGGTCAAAGTTACAATTATTGTGGTATGGATTGCTCGGGCTTTGTTGGTTGGGCAATATACAATGGCGGATATAAAAATGTAACGAGAACTGCCGAAAGCTATGTAAATATAAGCGGAGCTAGAGACGTGGGTTTAGGAAGCAGCTCATTATTAATGCCGGGAGATCTTTTATATAATTCATACCATGTTATATTAATAGTTGGTGTTGATCGCCAAAGTGGGTCATATGAATGTGCTGAAGCTAAAGGAAATGCCTACGGAGTACTCTTCTCTAAACACAGTTTTGATGGTGACGGCGGTAAATATCGTGGTGTTGATATGTCAGGCTTTTATCAAAATAATGCTAATGTAAGGTGATAAAGTATGAAAATAAAAAAAATATGTTTAATAATTCCCTTGGTTTTATTACTTACAGGATGTACAGCAACAGCTAACATAGTAATAAGTGATAATATAGTTTCAGAAGAAATAATAATAGATGATCAAACAACACCAAGAGAAAGCTTTCGTGATTACATCCCGGTTTATTACAATGATGAAGTAGCTGATACAGAACCTGATGTTAAAGAAGATAATAAAGTTTATTATAAAAAAGCGATTAAAGATAATAAGATTTATTATTCTTACTCTTATCGAATTGCTAATTATAATAACGCCTCAACCATGAAAAACGTCTTCGATTCTTCGGTTTTATCACCAGGAGACCGAGACGGCGTAACAGAATTATATACCTCAAAGGGAAGAATTCACTTGTTTGATATCTATCCGACTCTTACGCGTCTAGAAATTAATATAAAAACCGATCTAGAAGTTGTAGATAACAATGCGGATAGTACTTCGGGTAATATTTATACTTGGATTTTCACACCAGATACCGCTGATAAAAGCATTCATCTTGAAACAAGAAATTACCAGTATAAAAGATTGCATCCTTCCGAAAGCTATACTGAAAGCAATGAATCAAATAAACCGAGCAATAACGAACCGGTAATTATAACCCAAAAAGAGAGTCTAGAAGAAAAAAAAGCCGAAGAAAGAAAACAACTAATAATAGCAGCGTTGATTCTTTTAGCGTTTATAACCATTGTATTCATAATTATAAGAATAAATATTAAAAAGAATAGATAATAAAATATTAATATAGTATAATAAGTCATGTATTGGGGTGATTATGTGAAAATTAGAGTATCAAAGAAGGATTTTTTAACTTTTTTATTTTTCTGTCTACTATTATTATATTTATGTGCAATACTAGTTGGAAACTTCATGACTCTTCAAAACGAAGGGGCGCTTTCCGCTGGTTTAAATCCTTTTATTGGATTGTTTAGCTATACCAAAGAGACATTTATATTTTTCGCTGTATTTATAATAATAATCTTCACAAGTGTTAAAAGCACAATCTTTGAAAGAAAAAAAGGTGGAGTAGGATTAGAAATAAAAGAAAAAGAAGAAAAAGGATATAGTAGATGGGCTAAAGAAAAAGAGTATAAAGAAGACAAAGATGTTGAGATGGTAAATCCCTTATCAAACGACATCAAAGCAGCAGGAATCCCCCTAATTAATGATGGAAAGCATTTATGGGTAGATAATGGTGAATACCACAATCTTGTTATAGGATCTACTGGTTCTGGTAAATCTCAAACCGTTGTTGAACCAATGGTAGAATTGTTAATTAAAAAAGGGGAAAGTATGGTAATCACTGACCCCAAAGCAGAGCTATATATAACGGCTGGAGATTACCTAAAAGAAAAAGGTTATAAAGTAGTAATATTGAATTTCCGTGAACCACAAAAAGGAAATGCATGGAACCCTTTAACATTACCATATAAATACTACCAAGAGGGAAATAGGGATAAAGCTACAGAGCTGCTAGATGACGTAGCATTAAATATCTTATATGATCCTAATAATAAAGGAGAACCATTCTGGGAAAAATCGGCAGCAGATTATTTCTCTGGATTAGCATTAGGTTTATTTGAAGATGCTAAAGAGGAAGAAATGAACTTAAACTCTATCAGTTACATGTCTACTGTTGGTGAAGAAAAATTAGGTGGATCTAATACTTATATAAAAGAGTATTTCACCCTAAAGGGAGAGAGTTCAAGCGCCTACATTTTTGCCTCAAACACAATTAATGCTCCGCAAGATACCAAAGGAAGTATCTTATCAGTATTTAGACAAAAGATAAGAGGTTTTGCTTCTCGAGAGAATTTATCAGAAATGCTAGCCTATAGTGATTTTGATATTAGAGATATTGGAAAGGAAAAAACAGCAGTCTTTGTCTGTATTCACGATGAAAAAACTACTTATCATGGCTTAGCAACAATCTTTATTAAACAAGTATACGAGACTTTAATCGATGTTGCCCAAGCCAATGGAGGTAAACTCCCTTATAGAACTAATTTTATTCTAGATGAGTTCGCCAATATGCCACCATTAAAAGACGTTGGAACAATGGTTACAGCAGCACGTTCACGTGATATTAGGTTTACATTTATTATTCAGAACTTTGCTCAATTAAAAGGTGTTTATGGCGCAGAAATAGCTGAGACAATTAGAGGTAACTGCGGTAACTTGGTATATCTAATAAGTACAGAGCTATCAGCTCTTGAAGAAATAAGCAAAATGTGTGGTGAAGAAAAGTCAAAAGAAAACGAAAAAACAACTTCTACACCACTGGTTACTGTCACTGACCTTCAAAAGCTTAAACTATTTGAAGCTATAATAATTAGATGGCGTTTATCACCATTAAAAACCAAATATACTCCAAATTTCAAAATGAATTGGGGCCATGAAAAGAGCAATAGTGCCTTTCCTCAACGAGATGAAAAAGAAATAAAACTATTTGATGTAAAAACTTTTGTAAAAGAAAAAAAGAGAGAAATGACATTAAAAAGTCTAGAAAATAACCCAAATGGCGGAACGAATAATTCTCCATTCGGATCACCTCCACCATTTGGAGCACCGTCACCGTTTGGATCTCCGTCACTATTTGGAGGACCAACAACTAATAAGACATCACCATTTGGAGGTGCACCATCTAGCAGTTCGCCATTCGGTGGGCCATCACCATTTGGAGGTGCACCATCTAGCAGTTCGCCATTCGGTGGGCCATCATCATTTGGAGGCGCACCATCTAGCAGTTCGCCATTCGGTGGATCATCACCATTTGGCGGATCACAATCTAATAGTTCAAATCCATTTGGTAGTCCATCACCATTTAGCAACTCTCCATCTGCGAAGAGTCCATCACCATTCGGCGCACCATCACCGTTTGGAGGCCCAACATCTATGAATAATCAGTCTCAATTTGGCACATCAACACCGTTTGGAAACCCTTCACCTTTCAACAACAACTCAAACCCATTTGGCAATCCAAACCCTTCACCATTTGGCGGTAATAACCCTATGGGAGGACTGCCAAACAATAAAATTGATTTTGAAGCAATGATGAAAGAGATTGATAAAAAGATTGAAGAGCTAGATGCAGAAGAACAACGCCAAAAGGAAGAACTGGCAAAAAAGAACCAGACAACCAATAGTTTAGAGATTACTAAAGAAGAAGCAGGAGATACTACAAAGATCTCCGAAGAAAAGACAAATGATTTAGATAAATCACCTGAGGAAAGAATAGAAACAAAAGAATTACCAACTATAAAAGAGGAAGTAGAAGCCGATTTAGAAGAAGAACTACAAAAAACAAAAACTAATATTAAAGAAGCTAATATTGAATTCGAAAATCATTTTAGTTTTCCTGAGTTTGAAAAGCCTATTCCTGACATACCATTACCAAAGGTAGATAGTAAAGAACCCGTAGTAAATATTAATATTACAAATCCAGAAACTAAACCAAGTATTACAGAGGAAAGAGAAACTATTAATAATGAAAGACCAACAACAAATATAAATATTAATTTAACAACACCAGAGGTAAAACCATTATATCCAGAAATGCTTGAACCAGATGAAATGCCTAGAATCAATATTGATACCTCAAAACCAAATATTGCTGTTGCAACCAAAAGTCCTATTGAAGAAGAAGACTTTATCAATGACACTGTACCTAAAGCCCAAAATGCGGACCTTATTAATCCTTTATATTTAGATACTAACATAAAAGTTGATAATAACATTGATAGTAACAGTACTACTATTATTGATAGTGCCGGTAAAGTAGTCGATACACTTGAGAAAGTAAATGAGACTTCAAAAGAGATGGCTGAAGTAGTAAAAGATACTGCGGAAAAAGTTCCTGAACTAAATCAAAATAATTCCAACAGGACTATTTCAACAGATATTAACACTGCAAACACTACTGCGACAACCATAACGTCAACATCGCCAAGTGAAAATAAAGCCAATGTAAACATTGACGCTGATAGCGTTGTTGTAAAAAATAACGTAATTACAGACGATGAATTCTTTGACGACTTCTTTGGAGACGATTAAAAAATCCTATCAAAGGATTTTTTTTTGGAAAAAATGTAAAAATTTGCCAAATTTATTTAAATAATTCAATAAACATTTTATAATAAATAATAAGGAAGGGTAGAGAAAATGAAAGTAGGATTTGATAACAAAAAATATGTAAAAATTCAAAGTAAAAAGATTAGAGAAAGGTTTAAATTATTTGATAAACTATACCTAGAAGTTGGTGGGAAACTATTCGATGATTCTCATGCGGCAAGAATTTTACCGGGCTTTAAAAATGATGTGAAAATAAGTATGTTTAAAGAATTGAAAAAAGATTTAGAGATTATCTTTTGCATCAATGCTGGAGACATTGAACGAAATAAAACTCGTGGAGAATATGGAATTACATATGACCAAGAAATAATAAAACTAATAAATAACTCTAAAAGCCTTGGCTTTTCAGTGAATAGTGTAGTAATAACGCTATATAAAAATCAGATGAGTGTTGATAAATTTATAAAAAAGTTAAACAGAAATGGTATAAAAACTTATATTCATACCTTCACTAAAGGTTATCCAACGGATGTAGAAACAATAGTTAGTGAAGAAGGATACGGAGCTAATCCTTATATAGAAACAACTAAAAAGCTTATACTTGTTAATGCACCTGGACCAGGTTCCGGCAAGTTAGCTACTTGTTTGTCACAAATATATCACGAAAATTTAAGAGGGGTTAATGCTGGATACGCTAAATTTGAAACATTTCCTGTATGGAATCTTCCTTTGAAACACCCAGTAAACCTAGCGTATGAAGCTGCTACTGCAGATCTAAAAGATGTTAATATGATAGATCCGTTCCACTTGGAAAAATATGGAGAAACTGCCGTAAACTATAACAGAGATATTGAGACATTTCCAATATTAAAGGCCATATTAAATAGAGTTATGAAAAAAGATATTTATTTTTCTCCAACCGACATGGGAGTAAATATGGTTGGGTTTTGCATTACAAACAATGATGTTGTAGAAGAGGCTTCCAAAAAAGAAATAGTTAGAAGATACTACAATGAATTAAATAATTACAAAATGGGTCTTTGCGATGAAGATACTTATAAAAAAATAAAGCTATTGATGAATGAATTAAATATCGACGAAAACTATTTAGATGTTATCAAACCGGCTTTAGAAAAAAAAGAAAAGGAAAATGGAACTCCAGTAATAGCAATGAAAGTAAATCGAAAAATAATTACAGGTAAGCAAACTGATTTATTAACACCAGCTGGAACAGTTGTTTTAAATGCAATAAAATACTTGAGCAAGATACCAGATGACATATACTTATTATCTCCATCAGTATTAGAGCCAATGTTAAAACTAAAAAAAGAAATGAATTCTGGTAATCGTTTAACATTACCAGAGGTATTAACAGCTCTAAGCATATGTTCGGTTACTAATCCCCTAGCAGCTAAAGCAATGGCTTGCTTGACAAAACTAAACAATTCTGATGCCCATGCTACATACATAGTAACCAACGGAGATAAGCGAGCGTTAAAAGAACTAAAAATAAATCTAACCTGTGAAAATGAATTCATGGGAGAAAAAATATAAGAACTTTTAGTTCTTTTTTTTGGGATTTGATTTAAATACATAAATATGTTTGATATAATTATATAGAAAAGAGTGATGTTATGATAAACTATATTTTAATCGCCTTATTAGTAATTATTATTATCTTACAAATAATAAACATTTTCAGGAAACAAGACGATAATGATTTAATTGAAAGATTAGGAAAACTAGAAAAAAGTGTTAGCAACGATATGAACGATTTTAAGTTTGATATTTCTAAACATCTAACAGATGACATAGATAAATTAAATGAGAAAATTGAGAAAAAGCTATTAGTTATAAACAATCAAGTAAACGAAAGAATAGATCAGAACTTTGAAAAGACCAACAAAACATTTAATAATGTCTTAGAAAGATTAACAAAAATTGATGAAGCTCAAAAGAAAATTGATAGCCTTTCTACAGAGATTGTTAACCTCCAAAGCGTTTTAACAGATAAAAAAACACGAGGTATTTTTGGTGAAGTGAATTTAAATTATATTTTAACTAGTATATTTGGCGAAAGCAAAGGAAAAATATATGATATACAGCACACTATGAGTAATGGCTCAATTGCCGATTCTATTATCTATGCCCCAGAACCATTAGGAACAATTTGCATAGATAGTAAATTCCCACTTGAAAACTATCAAAAAATGACTGATAGGAACTTATCATCTTCAGAAAGAAGTGTTGCTGCTAAACTATTTAAAACAGATGTAAAGAAACATATTGATGCCATAGCTGAAAAATATATCATTCCTGGAGAAACAGCTGATCAAGCTATTATGTTTTTGCCGGCAGAAGCAATATTTGCAGAGATTAATGCTTACCATAGCGACTTGTTAAAATATTCATATGAAAAAAGAGTTTGGATTACTGGACCTACAACCCTAATGAGTACACTAACAATAATTCAAATGATTATTAAAAATGTTGAACGTGATAAATACGCACAAATTATTCATACCGAGCTAAATAGATTAAGTAAAGAATTTATTAAATATCGTGAGAGATGGGATAAACTATCTAGAACAATGGATACAGTTACTAAAGATATAAAAGATATTAATATAACAACCGAAAAAATTTCACGAAGATTTGATTCCATCAATGGTGTTGATGTTGAAACATTAACAGCTTCGCAAGATGACGATTTTTAAGGGAGGAATAAAAGATGCAAATAATAAACACTTTCTTACTTAAACATTTTAAATGGAACAAAAAGGAATTACTAACAGCAATAATAGGTACATTTTTATTCTCCTTTTCCATAAATGCCTTCATTGTATCTAATAAACTATATAATGGTGGTATTCTTGGCTTTTCCCAATTATTAAGTTATACTATAGCAAATTTATTAAATACTAAAATGAATATAGTTGGTCTTATCAACTTGTCTATAAATATCCCTTTATTTATACTTGCCTATAAAAGTATTAGTAAAACTTTTTTTCGTCGTACTATTGTCTGCGTTATATTTCAGACCATTTTCCTAACAATTATTCCAACTACTAGTAAACCTCTAGTGGACGAACTAATAACTAGTGTTTTAATAGGGGGAGTTTTAGCTGGAATTGGTTCGGGGCTCGTATTATCCGCAAGTTCAAGTATGGGAGGGACAGATATTATAGGGATTGCTATCAGTAGCAAATCTAAAAAAATAACTATTGGTATGGTTAGTACGATAATTAATATTTGTATATTTGTTATATGTGGATTAATGTTCGGTACCAAAACCATGATTTATTCTGTTTTATTTATCGTATTTTCTTCAATCATGGTTGATCGTTTTCATTTGCAAAACATCAGTTCAACAATTATGATATTTACTAAAAAAGATCCAGAAAAAATCAATCAATTCATTATAAATGAACTAGAAAGAGATGTTACAACATGGGAGTCTGAAGGTCAAGGGACTCATTCAAAGACATACATCAGTTTTGTTGTTTTATCAAAATATGAAGTAACCATTTTAGAAAGTCATATTCCTTATTTGGATAAAGATGCTTTTATTGTTAAAGATGATGGTGTTGCAGTTTATGGTAACTTTGAAAAAAAACTAGCAAAATAAAAAGACATATTAATATAAAAAAACATACTATGTTATAATTTTAATATAAAGTAGGTGAGATTATTAATGGCTAAAAAGAAAAAAAATGATAACAATGATGTTAAGAAAAAAAGTGTAAAAAAGAATACAACTAAGGAAAATACTTCAAACGTTGATAAAGAGATTTTAAAATATACTAAAGAAAAAGAAGGGGCTATTAACAATAAATGTCCTGCCTGTGGTGCTCCAATATCTTTTAATCCTTCATTAGGAAAATGGAAATGCGAATACTGTTCTAGTGAATTTGTTTTTGAAGAAATGCAAAAACACAATAACGCCAGTAGTGCCGAAGCTAATGATATTGAAGAAAATGCTAATGAAGAGGAATTGGATTTATTATCATATAAATGCCAAAACTGTGGAGCTGAAATAGTTGCAGATGAGAATACCGCTGCTACCTTTTGTGTGTATTGTGGAAGTATTGCAATACTTAAAAGCAAATTAAGTGGTAAATTTGCCCCAGATTACATAATTCCATTTAAAAAGACTAAAGAAGAAGCGATTGAGGCCTTTGTTAATTTAGCTAAAGGAAGACCACTATGTCCTAAGGATTTTACTGATAAAAAAAATATTGAAAAAATAAAAGGTGTATACATACCATTCTGGCTACATTCCACCACAATAGAAGGGGACCTTGATGCTTCTGCTACCAGAGTAACCTCTTGGCATTCTGGAGACTATAGATATACCAAGACAGACTATTACAAATTGTATCGTAGCGGGGCAATAAAATTTGTTAGAATACCAACTGATGGTTCGAAAAACTTTGATGATGACATAATGAATTCTATAGAACCATTTGATTATAATGAAATGATTAAATATAATCACGCTTACTTATCAGGCTTCTTTGCTGAAAAATATGATGTACCTAGTGAAGAAACAATTGATATAGCCGATAAAAGAGCTTTAAATTCAACTAGAACATTAATGTACAAAGATTCAAACTATGTAGGGAAGAATATTACAAAAGATACTTTGGCTCCTAAAGATTCAAAAATAGAATATGCGTTACTACCGGTATGGATGGTTAATGTAAAATATGAAGGAAAAACATACATCTTCGCCATGAATGGAGAAACAGGCAAGTTCATTGGTGATATTCCGCTAGATAAAAAGAAAAAATTATTATATACAATTCTTATTTTTGGTATATGCTTCGTTGCATTATACCTATTAATATTATTTTTAATGGGGTAGATTATGATGAAAAAAAGATTATTATTATTAATTGTTTTAATAAGTCTATTTCCAACCATAACTTTTGCTAGTACTAATACAAAGAGTAGGGAAGGAATAGATAATTATGGTGTTACAAAATTCGAGGTAACAAACGATAAAAAAGAATATGTTTTAAAAACGCCATATGTCGATGAAACTGAAAAAATATATGATTTTTCAGAAATGCTATCCGAAGAAGAAGAGGAAAAAATACTTGATGAAATAAAAGAATTTAGTGAGAAAACAGACTTTGATTTAGTTATTTTAACAAAAGATTTGGAGTATAGTTACGATAAAGAAAATGAAGACTATGCAGCCGATTTTTATGATTTCAATAACTTTTCTTCAAATGGTCTTCTATTTTTTCGAAATACATACTCATCAGACCCGTATTTTGACTTATATTCTTTTGGCGATGCTCAATTCTATTTTTACGATACACGTCTAAGCGACATTCTCGATGTTATCTACGATAATATTCACGAAGGTAATTATTATGAAGGAATTCATCAAATAATAGAAGAATTATATTCCTATTATGAAACTGGAAAACTAGAAAACTATTTTATTGATAAAGACGGAAATCTAGTAAATGGTGATGATTATTATTTAGACAAGAATGGTAAAGCGATAAAGAAAATTCATTACGAAGCACCAATTCTTCCTTCTCTAATAGCATCCTTAATTATTACTGCTATTATAATATCGGGAATGGTAAAAAAGAATAAAATGATTCGCTTAGCAACAGATGCATCTATTTATACCAATCCTGAAAGCATCAATTTAGTTGTTAATAAAGATGAGTTAGTAAATAGTATTACCCATAGAACTTATATCCCGCCATCAAGTTCAGGATCTTCTGGAGGAGGCGGACATAGCTCCAGTATTGGCCACTCTGGCGGTGGACACTCCAGTGGAGGAGGAAGACACGGATAAGGAATTTTTGTTAATTCCTTTTTTTGTGTTATCATAAGGTACGAATGAGGAGGGGGAATAGGTCAAATGAACCGATTACTAACATATTGGTTAGCAACTTTAGTGAAGATAGGCCTTTAACAGAGAGCCAAATTCAAGGCCTTTTTTATTATTTGACTGATCATTACGCACTTAAAAAATATCTTGAAAAAATTTGCTTTAAAAAAGGATGTTCTCCAGTAGGAAAAGCCGCCTCCGCAGAATATATAATTCCGGATAGAATAGTTTATATATACAGAGAAAGCATGGCACAAGAAACGAGAACAAGAGAACGTAATTGTACTTTGAGAGAAAAAAGATATCGAAAAGTATTTATTAATGAAGTCATTATTCAAATATTAATACATGAAATTATTCATGGCAAACATATAAAAACTTTATTTGAAAGTGATAACTACGATTTGGAATATGAGGTTTTAAGGGGGGCTTATTATTATAATTTTATAAGTAATGTTTTTAAATTACCTTACTTAGATAGATACTATGGTACGCGTATTGAAGAATATTACGGAAATCGCTTAAGAAAGCTTAAAAAGCAGGCCGTGTCTTTGGATAGTTATCTTTACGGTTCTTGGAAAGATGATCCTTCAGAAATAAATGCGGAATATGAATCGTTTAAAGAAATTATTTATTTAAATGAGTATATTAATCCTCGACTAAATAAAAATTGGAAAACTTTGTTATATTCCAAAACAAAAGAACGTTATACACAAAAACAAGATAGGATAGTAAGTCCGTTTGAAAGATACAACAAACACAGAAATAAAATAGTAACGTTAGATAGATTCTATTTAAAAAATTATGATATTTTTAATTTGCCACTAGACAAGCGTCTTTCCTATGGTTTACCAATAAGTATAACAGAATATAAAGAAATGGAAGAGTACATTATGAGCTTACATCTATAATTTGAGAAAAGAATAAGCTTTTTCCATTTGCTAAAACAATTTTTCTTTGTATTGCATCGATTTTTTTTATCACATTCTTCATTTCATAACAATACCCGCTATTATAATACGTTATTCTTATTAATTCTTTATTATTGTAAGCAGAGATTATTTTTTCTTGAATTTCATCTAATTGCTCTTCTGATAGAATAGGTTTAGAAAACCTATTTTTTTCTAGCAATATTTTATCAACCAAGGAGGTCCCATCACATACGGCATTAAATGGTAACCAACTATTCACTATGACCACCTCTCTTTTTATTTCTCTCCTTTATTGTCGAGTCACTGAGTAAAGAAGAGGCTCTAAGTATACTATTTTTCCCATATTTATGAGTTATTTCATCTATTGCCTTATTCTTTTTCTCTTCCTTCTCCTCTTCAACATAATCAGTAAATAGATTTAGCTGTCGATTAGTTTTATCAACAAGCCCTCCCAAACTAACGCCAACTTTTCTAATAGGTTTATTGGTATAATACCTATCAAATAACATCAAGCAAGTATCTAATACTATTTTTGTATCTTGAGTAGGATTTTCTAACTTTAATGTTCGATAAAAACCTCCTCCAGATGTTTTGGAGTAACCGATTGCTAGCCCAACTATCTGCGTTTGTTTATTAGCCAATCGTACTCTTCTTATTACAGTATCGACCATTTCTTCTATGATTATTCTTACATTATTTCCGTTATAATCTTTGAACAGAACCTGACTATTAGAATAAGACTTATCTTTTGGCGTCTTATCTAATTTAGCTATCACAGAATTATCTATACCATTAGCATGGAGCCACAACTCTTCTCCCATAATCCCAAATTTGCTTTTTAATATATTCTTATTAGTCAATGCTAAATCCCCGACCGAATATATTCCCATGGCATTTAATCTTTTTTCCATTCTAGGCCCAATGCTCCACATTTTTGATAGGGGAGTAATCTTCCATAATTTATTCTTTATATCTTCTTCAGTCCATTTAGCAATCCCATTTTTATATTTCTTTGCTTCGGTATCCATCGCAATCTTTGCCAGTAGTATATTAGGACCAATACCACAAGTAGCTGTTAAACCAGTTTGTTTAGTAATTTCTCTTAGTATTTCTTCAGCAATTTCATAATCAGTCTTCTTATATAATTTTAAATAATGCGTAACATCTAAAAAACACTCATCAATAGAATAAACGTGTAAATCTTCTTTTGCTACAAATTGCAAATAAATACTAATTACTTTTTTACTCATAGCTACATAATAATTCATTCTAGGAGGAACTATTTGATATTTAATATTCTTTGGTATTTCAAATATTCTTCCCCTAGATGGAACCCCTTGTTTCTTTAGATAGGGAGTAACAGCCAAAGTAATAGCACCACCACCTTGACTTGGATTAGCAACTACTAAAGGAGTAGAAAATGGATCTAATCCTCTAGCTACACACTCACAAGAAGCAAAAAAACTTTTTAAATCAATACTAAGAATATTCATTAAACAACCTTTTTTGCATTAAATCAGGATTATCTAAATATGCTTTGTAAATTTTATAAATATCAGTATCTTTATATTCTACACTTTTAAAATTGTCACTTAAATCAAGAATTTCACCATCACGATAACTGATTAAAATAGGAGAATGAGTAGAAATAATAAACTGACTACCATTTTTAGATAGCTCATCAATAAGATACAACAAAGACATTTGTCTAGTAGGAGATAAAGCAGCTTCAGGTTCATCTAAGATATATAATCCGTTTTCTGAAAATCTATTTTTTACTAAATTTAAAAAAGATTCACCGTGAGAACACTCATGTAAATTGCCACCATAAGAATTATATAATTTAATATATCCATCTTCTTCAACTAATCTTTGCACTTCTGTTGAAAAATTATAAAAACTTTCAGCCCTTAAAAAGAATTTTGTCTGCGCCTTATTCTCTTCTCTTATTCTCAAATATTTATATAAATCAGAACTGGTATTTTTAGTACTAAACATGAAATTTTGAGTTCCACCTTCTGGCGGTAAACCCAAAGCAATAGCCAGTGCTTCAATAAGAGTTGATTTACCAATTCCATTTTCACCAATAAAGAAGGTAACATTTTTTTTGAATTCTAATTTTTGGAAATTTTTTATAATCTCGATATTAAAAGGATAAATATTAAAGTCACTTATTTTTGCCCTATCTAATTCTATTTTGGTAATTTTTAATTTACTATTCATACTTTTCTCCTCCCATCTGTCTAAATTATAAAACCAATACTTTTGTTCGTCAATATACATTTAAAAAATATGATTTGATTTAAGTTACTGGATAGTGCTAAAATAAATATCGGAGGTAATAAAATGAAAAAAATAGTATTGTTGATAATTATTATGTTATTAACATTTGGTATTACAGCTTGTAATAAAAAAGAAAAAAAGAAAGAGGAGAAAAAAGAAGTGGAAAAAGTAGTAAAAGAAGAAATAAACGAAGGAGAAATAGAAGGCTATAAATTTAAAGTAGTAGATAAAGAAACCGATCGTGTTAAAATTCAAATGGAAAATGGCGAGATTATGTTAATAGTTCTATCTAATAGTAAAACCCCTATAACTATCAAAAACTTTAAAAAACTAGTTTCAGAAAAATACTATGATGGTTTAATATTCCATCGTGTTATAAAAGACTTTATGATTCAAGGCGGAGATATCACTGGCTCTGGTTATGGTCGTGGTGATGAAAAAACAATTAAAGGAGAGTTTTCTTCTAACGGTGTTGAAAATACTCTAAAACATACTAGAGGAGTAATTTCTATGGCTAGAGGAAATGACAAAAACAGTGCTTCTACACAATTTTTCATCGTACATAAAGATTCTCCTCATCTAGATGGGGATTATGCTGCATTTGGTAAAGTATTTGCCGGTATGTCTACCATTGATAAAATAGCGGAAGTAAAAACCGATGAAAACGATCGTCCTCTTAAAGAACAAAAAATTAAATCAATTCGTTTTATCGAAATAGAAGACTAACTCAGTATTTAACTGAGTTTTTTCTTGCTACCAAAAATAAGGGATGATAGAATACTTACTTAAATGAGGAATACTTTGGTATCACAGTTGAAGAAATGGTCAGGGCTTATAAAGATGGTAGAATTAATCTGGATGGTAGTTTCAGAACTGCAGAGCGAAAAATGTTACATAGGTGATAAAAGAGTAATAAAAAACTCTTTTTTTCTTTTATTAAAAATGCTAAAATATATTTAGATTAAAAATTAAGGTGATATTATGGAGAATAAGAAGAAAAAAAATACTACTAAGAAAACAACTAAAAAAACAGTATCAGCTGCTAAAAAAACTACTACCAAAAAAGTAACACCAAAGAAGAATACAACTCCTAAGAAAGTAGAAAATAAGAATACTGTAAAAAAAGTTGCTGCTAAGAAAGTAGAACCCAAAAAAGAAGTTCCTAAAAAAATCGAAGAAAAAGCTATTTCTAAAGAAGTAGAAGTAAAAAAAATAGAACCAAAAAAAGTAGAAACTAAGATTACTAAAAAAGAGGAAGTACTAGAAAAAACATATATTTTCAATAAAGATGAACAAAAGAATTTATCTGAAATAGTAAAAGAAATAGAAAATAAAGAAGTTCCTTCTTACGAAAGCATTGGCAGACTAGACAAAGAAAATAAAAGAATAATCTTAGGTTTAACAATTTCTATAGCCCTAATAATCATTGGCTGCTTGATATATGTTGTAACAAATATTAACAAGCCAAGTGCTCTTGAAGAAGAATATATAGAAGACAATAAACATAGAAATGTTGAAGTAGATGATAAAAAAGTTGATACTTCATCATTTAAAGATGCAGATTACTCAAATATTATTAATACTAATATAGATGATTTTGAAGTAAGAGTAGCAGAAGGAAAAGATATGCTTGTAATAATATCTAGTGATACTTGTTATTATTGTGTAACATTTGAGCCAACGCTAAACGAGGTATTAGTTGCTAAAAAAGCCAAGGCAATAAGATTAAACATTACTAAAATGACAACAAAAGAAACTGATAGATTACGTAATTATTATGCATTTAAAGCAGCTCCTACATTACTTAATATAAAAAATGGTGAAGTAATTACTGATTATGAAGGTGCTATGGATAAAGAAGCACTAGAAACTTGGTATGACACCAATGTCAATTAATTAATATAAAAGCTCGAAAGAGCTTTTTGTTATGATATACTATATAAAGTAAAGGAGAATAACTATGGAAGAAAAATACACAATCATAGATCGAATAAAAGCATTCTCTTTAAGACATCGTACCATAGTTGTTCTTCTATTAACAGCTATAGTAATGACTGCTTTGGGTGCGGGTGTAACATATAGTATATATAAGAATAAACCTACTACTAAAGAATTTGATGAAATTCAAATACAAATAGATAAAATAGAAAAACATGATGCTAACATAATAAATACATTAGAAGTAGAGGAAATAAGTAAAACTACTAAGGGAATAGATGTATCTGGGTGGCAAGGCAATATAAATTGGGAAAAAGTAAAAGCAGCTGGTATTGAATTTGCCATGATAAGAATAGGAACTAGAAAACTAGTTAGTGGCGAAATAGTCGAAGATTCTTACTTTGAACAAAATATTAAGGGAGCTAACGCTGCTGACGTACCTGTTGGAGTATATTTTTATTCCACCGCCAAAACAGAATTAGAAGTACTAGAAGAAGCTTCATTTGTCTTAAATCGAATAAAGGATTATAAAATAACATATCCCATTGCTTACGACTTAGAAGCATTTGGTAAAAACCGTTTAGAAAATGTTAGTGACGAAAGAATCAATTATAATGCCCTAATATTTTTAAACTACTTCAAATCGCACGGCTATCAAGGCATGTTATATGGTAATAAAACAGCTTTGACAACCCATTGGAATTTAAATCGTTTTGAAAACTACAAAATCTGGTTTGCTCACTATATTGATGAAACTGATTATGAAGGAAGATATGACATGTGGCAATACACAGATGCTGGAGAAGTAGATGGTATATATGGTTATTTAGACTTAAATATAGCTAATTTTGCTTATCAAGAAGTAAGTAAAACAATAGATGAAAGTATTCCAAGTTCAGAGATTCAACCAGGTCCAGAACAAAATCCGGTTGTAGAGGAACAGCCTCCAAAAGAAGATACACCTGAGCAGCCATCTAACTTTAGTGATAAATTTTAATGGAGGAATAATAATGGGAATAACATATAGTAATGCTACTTTAGAAGATGCTTATGGTATCAGTTACGTATCTGCTCATAGTTGGAAAGAAACATATGCTGGTTTATTGCCGGATAAATATTTAGATAATAGAATTAAAAGTATTCCTAATAAAGCAGAAGGAACTAAAAACTTTTTAAACGAATTTAAAGGAAAATACATAGTTGCTAAAGATGATTCTAAAGTAGTTGGCATTTTAGCTTTTGGTCCTGCTCAAGCTGAACAGTATAAAGACTATGGTCATATCGGAGCTATGTATGTATTAAAAGATTATCAAGGATTAGGTATTGGTAAAGAACTATTTAAAAGAGCTGTTACTGGATTAAAAAGTATGGGTTATTCTAAAATTCAATTAGAATGTATGACTGGTAATGATACTATAAACTTCTATAAAAAATATACTGGTAAAATAGTATCACAAATAGATTATCCTATTAAAACAGTAGGCACTGTTAAAGCTGATATAGTATTATTTGAAGATATAGATGAAGTAATATCACTATTAAAATAAAAAAAGATTTAAAATTTTAAATCTTTTTTATTTTAATCCTAATCTTTCTTTTTCTTTATCAATAACTTTATTAAACTCTTCTTCTATTTCTTTGAGTCTCTCTTCTGTTTTAGCTTCATATCTAACTGTTAAATTAGGACCAGTATTACTAGCTCTAACTAAAGCCCAACCATCTTCAAAAGTAACTCTAGCTCCGTCTATATCTAATACCTTATAGTTCTGTCCTTTGGTATATTCTAAAACCCCTTTAACTATTTCAAATTTGGTATCATCAGTAACTGGAACTTTTATTTCAGGAGTAGAATAATAATTATTAATCCCATCTAACAAACTAGAAAGAGGTCTATCAGTTTTAGAAAGAATTTCTATCATTCTAAGTCCGTTATATAAACCGGAATCAAATCCTGGCCATCTATCTCTAAAGAACATATGTCCAGAGAATTCTCCGCCAAAAGGCAGTCCCTGCTTATTAGTAGCATATCTAGTCCATGAGGCTCCCGTACGATAACAAACAGGTTCTCCTCCCAGCTTTATGATTTCATCTTCTAAAGCTTTAGAACATTTTACATCGTACAAGAACTTTTTGGGATTAACATCATTAATAATATTTCTAATATAAATAATCATAGCTTTATCAATAGGAATTATTTTTCCTTTTTCATCAACAAATCCAACTCTATCTCCATCTCCATCAAAGCCAAGACCAATATCTGCTCCAACTTCTAGTACTTTTTCTTGTAACATCTTGTTATTCGCATTGACAGCAGGATCTGGATGATGATTAGGATAAGTAGCATCGTCTTCATCGCAAATCATAGTAATATCCAAATTAGGAAATTGTGAATAAATATCTTTAGCAAATAGGGAAGTAGCACCGTTTCCGCAATCTAATACAACTTTTATTCTTCTTTCTCCCATATCAATGTTTTCTTTAATAAAGCTTTTATAATATTCGCTTGGATCAAATTCTGTAACTTTACCATTACCAGTTAAAAAACGTCCTGCTAAGGTATAATCTTTAAAATCATAAACTTGTTCTCCACGCGCATTACCCAAATGATCAACGCTAAACTTAAACCCATTATCATCTTTTGGATTATGTGAAGCCGTAACCATTACTCCTATAATAACATTAGCCTTTAAACATCCAAAAAAGTATAACGGTGTTGTAACAAGTCCAAAGTCGATAACATCACAACCAGATTCGGTAATGCCTCGTATCAATTCTCTAGTTAAACTAGGGGAAGATAATCTATTGTCTCTTCCAACTCCACATATCTTTCTTTTTAACTTTTCTTGAATATATGAACCATAACTTCTTCCTATAGTATAGGCGACTCTCTCATTTATTTGTGTAGGGTATGTACCTCTTATATCATATTCTCTAAAAATAGATTCATCCATTTTAACACTCCTATCATAACTCAATTATAACAAATCGCTCTATAATTGACAAAACAAAATATATCCCTTAAAATAACTCCCAATTAAAGGGGTGTTAAAATGAAAAAAAGGCTATTAATGATATTAATACTTATTCTTGTCGTTCTTTTTGGATTCGGTGTTTCCAATGAAGAGTCCACCAAAAAAGACTCGATTCCAATTCAAGAAAAGAAAGAGGAATTACCCGTTGAGGAAAAGGATTATAGTAGTGATGTGGTTGGCACTCTTTACATACCTGACACCCCATTTAAAGCCACGATAACTCAAACCGTAGATAATGTTTATTATTTGAATCATGACGTAGATGGTAGTTCTAATACTAAAGGGAATCCCTTTCTTGACTATAGAGACAATCTTATGCAATCTAAAGTATTAAGAATTTATGGTCATAATTCTCGTACCATTAATACAGAGTTTCGTATACTAGAAGGATATTATAAAGAAAAATATTATCAGGAACACCCTTATATTTATTTTGAAACCGCTAAAGATACTAAAAAATATCAAGTTTTTTCCTCTTATACAGAAGTAAAAGACTGGTCATACTATAATGCTGATTTTACAAATATTGATATTTATAAACAAGAATTAACAAAGTATAAAAGAAAATCTCTGTATGATACAGGAGTAGAAGTAACAGATGAGGATAGAATTCTCATACTTCAAACGTGTTCTTATGAAAAAAAATATGCCAAGTACAAAAATAAATTTCTTCTAATAATGGCAAAAGAAGTATAAATGACATATAATGAGCAGATTTTGACGGTTTTGGTACGTATATGGTACAATTATCACAATTAATGGGGGGATAAAGGTGAAAAAAATAAGCGAAGAAGAGTTAATAGCTAGAGAATTAGGCGGTGATCATTATGAGTAATGATCGTTTTGAACTGCCACTATCCATTAATAATCAAAAATTTTATCTTAATCCTGACGAAATTGCTCGTAGAAAAGAAATGCTAGAAAAGTTTATTGTGGGCATGTATTACATGAATAGTCCAAAATTTGCTCATAAGGTATTATTTACACATGAACTTCAAGCTAATAATACTATAGAAGGATACAAAGACGATGTTGGTACCATATATAATGCTGTATTTCACAATTTAAATATTAGTGATCCAAGACGTCGCCTAAGAATTTTAAATTTATACAGAGCGTATATATATATATTAAAGGGGAAGCCTATTAATCGCGAAACTCTAAAAGAACTATATACTATATTATCGGAAGGTTTATTAGATTCTTATCAAAGCGATAATATGGGAGAATACTACAGAAACGACGAAGTAGTAATAGACTTGAAGGGAAAACTCACACTATCAGAGACTGAACTTCAAGACGCTGTTGATGCTCTGAGAAAAGGAGTCGGCGATTATGAAACTCAGTATAAAGACAGGTATAAAGATGTATTTGTTGGGGCAGAAGTGGCCAAGATAGAAGGATATATGAACGAGTTGCTAAATTTTATGGATGATAATAGCACGTTTAATACAGGCGCCAAAACCGACGCATTTGTTAAGTCTCAAATATTACACTTTTTCTTTGTCTATATTCATCCGTATTTTGATTTAAATGGCCGTACAGCCCGTACTGTTAGTATGTGGTACTTGTTAAGAAACAGAGCTTATCCATTCATTATTTTTAACCGTGCTATTAATTTAAATCAAAAAAAATACTATGAGTCCATTAGAGACGTAAGAGTATATCATAATATGACGGCCTTTCTGGTTTATATGATGGACAACACATTAATTGAATTAGAAAAAGAACACTTAATGGAATTAATTAGTTATCACTCTCACGGCGACTTAACAAGTTTGGATTATCAGAACTTACACTATATCTTGTCTATGAAAGGTCAAAAAACTTATATAGATTTTTGTAACTATTATAATAGATACAACGAAAGAAGAAGTATGAGCGAGATATTCGATATGATGCTAACCCCACTATTGGATAAAGGTGTCATTATTGAGGGAGGAGCAACAGGTAAGAACAAAGAATTTTCGAACTTCTCTGATGGTAGAAATCATACATTTAGCTTAAACGAGGATTTCTTTAATCCGGATGATCCGAAGATTCAGCATCTGGTATTGAAATAAAGAGTTCTTGTATACTACTATTAAAATATTGCAAAAATGAAGCGCGGGATATAAAGTGTAAAAAATTTACACAATTAGCATAAAAATATTGTAATTTAATCAGAAATGAGATAAAATACCAAGTGATTTTATTGACTTTACCAATAAAAGTAAATATAATATATTCATATATTTGTCTATTGAAAAGAAAACGGTGATTTTTTGGAGCATTACTTTACTAATAATGAAAATTTAAAAAGTGAACTTATCACAATTAACTACAAATGTGATGATAATGAGTTTACTTTTTTTAGTGATAATGGTGTTTTTTCCAAACGAAAAATAGATTTCGGTAGTAATCTTTTAATAGAAACAATAATCAAAAATATAAATAAAACTGATTTACGTATCCTTGATGTCGGATGCGGTTATGGCTTGATAGGTATAAGCTTAGCCAAAATACTTAAAAGTCAAGCATTAATGTCTGATGTGAACAAAAGGGCGCTTCATTTAACAAAAAAAAACATTGCTTACAACAAGGTTAATGGTGAAACGATTGAAAGCAATGCTTATGAAAATATAACAGGTACTTATGATTTAATAGTTACCAATCCTCCTATACGAGCGGGGAAGAAGCAAGTCTACAATATACTAGACAACGCTTCGAAATATTTAAAAAAAGATGGCGAATTGTGGTTCGTCATTCGTAAAGAACAAGGTGCCAAAAGTACAATTGAGCACCTGAAAGATCGGTATCAAGTAAATATAATGGAAAAAAGCAAAGGTTTTTATATTATTATGGCTAAAAACGCCTGAAAATCGTTGACATTATACTTTACTTAATATAAAATTATAAATTGGTGGCATGTTGTTTAATCTTCCGAACATCATGCAAAAAATAGGTATAGGGGTGAAAGACTGATATGGCATACAAAGTAGAAAAATTTGGTGACCACAGAGAAAGAAGAAGCTTCTCAAAAATTAAAAACACCTTCGCATTGACAGATTTATTAGAAATTCAGAAGAAATCATATCAAAGATTTCTAGAAGTTGGAATAAAAGAAACTTTTGAAGACTTATTTCCAATAGAAAGTTTTACTGGTAACATCTCTTTAGAGCTAGGAGATTATTATTTTGAAGAACCAAGATATACAGTAAAAGAAGCTAAGGAACGTATGGTAAACTATGCTGCACCATTAAAGGTTCAGGCGCGAGTTTTCATTAATGAAAGAGGAGAAGTTAGAGAACAAGAAATATTCTTGGGCGACTTCCCAATGATGACAGAGGCTGGAACATTTATTATAAATGGGGCAGAACGTGTTATTGTTTCCCAATTAGTACGTAGTCCATCTGTTTACTTTAAAAAAGAAATAGATAAAAATGGACGTAAAATCATTTCTGGTGAAATGATTCCTAATAAAGGAACTTGGCTAGAATATGAGCTTGATGCTCGTGACATTTTCTATGTTCGTATAGATAGAACCCGTAAAGTTGTTATTACAGCTTTCTTAAGAGCGTTAGGTTTATCTTCGAACGAAGAAATCTTAAGTGTATTTGGTGAAGATCCATACTTAATAAACACTTTAGAAAAAGATTCTACCAAGAATACTGATGAAGCCTTAATAGAAATATACGAAAAACTAAGACCAGGAGAACCAGCAACTTTGGATTCTGCCAAGAACCAATTGATTACTAGATTCTTCGATAGATTTAGATATGATTTACAAAAAGTAGGTCGTTATAAATTTAATAAAAAATTAAACGTTTTAGATCGTTTATTAGGACAAAAAATAGCTCAAGATATCAAAGACGAAAAAGGAAAAGTAGTAGTTTCTAATGGAACTGTTATTACTAAAGAAATCCTTGATAATATCCGTCCACTATTCGCAGCTGGTTATGGTGTAAAAGAAGTAACCATTAATGAAGAGTTAGATGAATACAACAAAGTACAAGAAGTATTGGTATATGATAAAAATGATGAAACAATTATCCACAAAATAATTGGTAATGATCAAACAATTGATTCTCGTCGTTTAACTATATCAGATATATATGCATCAGTATCATATTATTTGAATTTACAATATGGTATTGGAAAAGACGATGAAATAGACTTCCTAGGTAATCGTCGTGTAAGACAAGTAGGAGAATTAATCCAAACTCAATTCCGAGTTGGTATGGCCCGCATGGAGAGAGTAATTAGAGAGAGAATGACTACTCAAGAATTAGAGAATGTTACTCCTAAGACTTTAATTAATATTCGCCCTGTTACAGCTTGCTTAAAAGAATTCTTTGGTAGTTCACAATTATCTAAGTTCATGGACCAAATCAATCCTATTGCTGAGCTTACAGATAAAAGACGTTTATCTTGCTTAGGACCTGGAGGATTATCTCGTGAAAGAGCAGGAATGGAAGTTCGTGACGTTAATCCAAGCCACTATGGTCGTATTTGTCCAATCGAATCACCAGAAGGACAAAACATAGGACTTATTACATCTCTAGCATCATATGCTAAGATAAATGAATATGGTTTCATAATGACTCCATATCGTAAGGTAGTAAATGCCAAGTTGACTGATGAAATAGAGTATTTAACTGCGGATGAAGAGGCAGATTATTATATATCTCAAGCAACATTAGAATTAAATAAAGATAACACAATAAAAGATGAAAAAGTTATAGCACGTCTAAATGGCGAAACCGTTATGGTTTCTAAAGACCAAATCAATTTTGTAGACGTGGCTCCTAACCAAATAGTTTCTATAACAACTAGTTGTATACCATTCTTGGAACATGACGATGCAACTCGTGCTTTGATGGGTGCCAACATGCAACGTCAAGCAGTTCCATTACTTACTACAGAAGCTCCAATTGTTGGTACAGGTATGGAATATATTGCCGCTCGTGATTCGGGTTCTACAATAGTATGTAAAGCTGATGGCGTAGTAGAATATGCCGATGGTTTAAAAATAGTTGTAAAAAATGCTAAAGGTAAAGATACATATCATCTAGCTAACTTCGAAAGAAGTAATGATGCATCTAATATTAATCATCACCCAATTGTTAAAAATGGTGATAAGGTTCATGTTGGTGAAATAATTGCTGATGGACCATCAACAGACAAAGGAGAACTTGCCCTAGGTAAAAACATGGTTATCGCTTTCATGACTTGTAATGGTTATAATTATGAAGATGCTGTTGTATTAAATGAAAGATTAGTAAAAGAAGATGTTTATACATCCCTACACATAGAACATTATGATATTGACTGCCGTGATACTAAATTAGGACCAGAAGAGATTACAAGAGATATCCCAAATGTTGGTGAAGATGCTCGTAAGAATCTTGATGCTAATGGTATTATAAGAATCGGAACAGAAGTTAAAGACGGAGATATCTTAGTTGGTAAAGTTACTCCAAAAGGAGTACAAGAATTAACTTCTGAAGAAAAATTATTACATGCAATCTTTGGTGAAAAAACTCGTGAAGTAAGAGATACATCTTTACGTGTTGACCACGGAGCAGGTGGAATAATTCATGATGTTAAAATTTATACTAAAGAGAATTCTGATGAATTACCTGCAGGTGTTTCAAAAGTAATTCGTGTTTATATCATTCAAAAACGTAAAATACAAGTTGGAGATAAGATGTCAGGACGTCATGGTAATAAAGGTGTTATTTCCCTTATCTTACCTGAAGAAGACATGCCTTATCTACCAGATGGCCGACCAGTAGATATAGTATTAAATCCACAAGGTGTTCCATCTCGTATGAATATCGGTCAGATTCTAGAATTACACTTAGGTATGGCTGGTAAAAAACTAGGCGTTCATTACGCTACACCAGTATTTGATGGTGCAACAATGGATGACTTGAAGGCTGAGATGAAAGAAGCTGGAATGGATCCAGATGGTAAAACTATACTTTACAACGGGCGTACTGGAGAGCCTTTTGAGAATAGAGTTTCTGTTGGTGTTATGTATATGATTAAATTACACCACATGGTTGATGATAAATTACATGCTCGTTCTACTGGACCTTACTCACTAGTTACACAACAACCACTTGGTGGTAAAGCTCAATTTGGTGGACAAAGATTTGGAGAAATGGAAGTTTGGGCATTATATGCTTATGGTGCTGCTCACGTACTTCAAGAAATCTTAACAGTTAAATCAGATGATGTCGTAGGACGTGTTAAAGTATTCGAGGCTTTAGTAAAGGGAAAAGTTGTTAATCAAGCTGGTATTCCAGAAAGCTTTAGAGTATTATTAAAAGAATTCCAAGCACTAGGCCTTGATATACAAATTCAAAATCAAGAAGATGAATTTGTTGACATTCAAGATTTAGAACGCGACGATGAAGAAGATGAACCAATTACTGTTGATCGTCTTGACGCCGCAGGAAATGTTATAAAAGAAGAAAAAGATGAACCACTTCCTGAACCAGAAGACGTTGAAGGCTACGAAGAAATAGAGGAAGAAGACGAATTTGAAGGAGAATCTCTCGATGATTTAGAATATCCAGGGGAAGATATAGAAGAGGATGGTGATTTACTATGATAGATGCTAGTAGCTTCAAAGGTATCAAGATTGGTATTGCCTCTCCTGAAAAAATAAGAAGTTGGTCTTATGGAGAAATAAAAAAACCAGAGACTATAAATTATCGTACATTAAAACCAGAGCGTGATGGTCTATTCTGTGAAAAGATTTTTGGGCCAAGCAAGGATTATGAATGCTCTTGTGGAAAGTACAAAAGATTAAGATATAAAAATGTAGTTTGTGATAGATGTGGAGTAGAAGTAACTAGTTCAAAAGTAAGACGTGAACGTATGGGACACATTGAACTAGCTTCTCCATGTTCACATATTTGGTTCTTTAAAGGAGTTCCATCAAAGATGGGCTTAGTACTAGATATGTCACCACGTGATTTAGAAGAAGTATTATACTTTGTTAGTTATGTAGTAATAGATCCAGGTAAAGCTCCTTTAGAGAAAAAACAAACTCTTTCTGATCGTGAATATCGTGCTTATTATGAAAAATATGGTAACAATTTCAAAGTTGGAATGGGTGCTGAAGCAATTAGAGAGTTATTGCAAGAAGTAGATGTTCATAAAGAGGTAGAAGATTTAAGGAAAGAATTAGAAACTACAACCGGCCAAAAACGTGTTCGTTTAGTAAAACGTCTAGACTGTTTAGTTGCTTTCGATGAATCAGGAAACAAACCTGAATGGATGGTGCTAGAAGCTCTTCCAGTTATTCCGCCAGATTTACGTCCAATGATTCAATTAGATGGTGGCCGTTTTGCTACATCTGATTTAAATGATTTATATAGAAGAATTATTAATCGTAATAATCGTCTTAAAAAACTATTAGAATTAGGCGCTCCAACAATAATTGTTCAAAATGAAAAACGTATGCTTCAAGAGGCAGTAGATTCATTATTTGACAATGGTCGTAGAGGCAGAAGTATTACTGCTGCTGGAAACCGTCCACTAAAGAGTTTATCTTCAATGCTAAAAGGTAAACAAGGACGCTTCCGTCAAAACTTACTTGGGAAACGTGTTGACTACTCAGGTCGTTCAGTTATCTGTGTTGGACCAAATTTAAAGATGTATCAATGTGGTATTCCAAAAGAAATGGCTTTAGAGCTATTTAAACCTCATGTAATACATGGTTTGGTAGAACGCGGTTTAGCTCATAATATTAAAGGAGCTAAAAAGTTAATTGAACAAAGAGATGAATGCGTTTGGGATGTAGTGGAGGATGCAATTACGGAACATCCAGTAATGCTTAACCGTGCTCCAACTCTTCATAGACTTGGTATTCAAGCCTTTGAACCAATATTGGTTGGTGGAAAAGCAATAAGACTTCATCCATTAGTATGTACAGGATTTAATGCTGACTTCGACGGAGATCAGATGGCTGTACACGTACCTTTATCTGAAGAAGCAAAAGCCGAAGCTCGTTTATTAATGTTAGGTGCTCAAAACATTCTTGACCCTAAGAGTGGAAAACCTATTGTTACACCTTCCCAGGATATGGTATTAGGTAACTACTATCTATCTATCGAAGAACCTGGAGAAGAGAATGAAGGAAAAGCCTATAAGAATGCTAATGAAGCAATTATGGCCTATGAAAGACATGAAATAACACTTCATACAAGAATTGTTGTTCCAGTAAATTCTTTTAAATATAAAATATTTACAGATGATCAAAAAGATAAATATTTAGTAACTACTGCTGGTAAGTTAATATTTAATGAAGTATTACCTGATTCATTTCAATATATAAATGAAGCAAGTAAAGACAACATAGAAAATTTAACTCCAAGCAAATTCTTCTTGCCAATTGGTGTTAATATCAAAGAAGAAATCGCTAAAATGCCACCAGTAGATCCATTTAGAAAAAAAGATTTACAACAAATAATTGCTCAAATCTTTAAGCGTAAGAAAACAACTGAAACATCAATTGTTCTTGATAAGATTAAAGATTTAGGATTTAAGTACTCAACTGTAGCTGGTATAACAGTATCTGCTTTTGATATAGTTGAAGCCAAAGACAAAGATGAAAAAATCGCTGCAGGTCAGGAAAAAGTTGATAAAATCAACAAACAGTTCCAAAGAGGTTTAATAACTGAAGAAGAAAGATATCAAAATGTTATTCAAGTTTGGAACAACACTAAAGACGAAGTTGAAAGCGAGTTAAAACAAATATCTGATGGTGACCACAAGAACCCAATATTCATGATGATGAACTCTGGTGCTCGTGGTAATGCTGGTAACTTTACTCAGCTTGCTGGTATGCGTGGTTGTATGGCTAAGCCTAATGGTCAACCAGTAGAAATACCTATTAAGTCAAACTTCATTCAAGGCTTGAACGTTTCTGAATTCTTCTTAAGTACACATGGTGCTCGTAAAGGTTCTGCCGATACTGCATTACGTACCGCTGACTCAGGATATATGACTCGTCGTTTAGTAGACGTTGCTCAAGACATAATAATCAAAGAAGAAGATTGTGGAGCTATTTCTGGTATTGAAGTAAGTGACTTCATCGATGAAAAGATTGGTACTGTAATAGAATCTTTAGAAGATCGTATCATTGGTAGATATACTGCTACAAAAGTTATCAACCCAGAAACAAAAGATCTAATAATTGATAAAAACGAAATGATAAATGAATCAATTGCTAAGAAAATTGTTAAAGCTGGTATTAAAAAAGTTGAAATACGTAGTGCTTTAACTTGTAAGAGTCAATTTGGTTTATGCCAAAAATGTTATGGCCGTAACTTAGCAACTGGTAACTTAGCTGAAACCGGAGAAGCTGTTGGTGTCATGGCTGCTCAATCAATTGGTGAGCCAGGTACACAGTTAACAATGCGTACCTTCCACTCAGGTGGTGTTGCTCATGGTGGAGATGCCGATATCACTCAAGGTCTTCCACGTGTTGAAGAGTTGTTTGAGGCACGTACTCCAAAAGCTAAAGCTACAATATCTGAGATAACAGGTAAAGTAGTAAGTATTGAAGCAATTAATGAAAAACATAAAATCGTTGTTAAAAATGATGTTGAAGAAAGAGAACATACAACACTTTATAACTCTAAAGTTAGAGTAGAGGTAGGACAAGACGTTGTAGCAGGTGAACAACTTACTGAAGGATCTGTAAGTCCAAAAGAATTACTTGCTGTAACTGATCCAATAACTGCTGAAAGTTATATACTAAAAGAGATTCAAAAAGTATATAAGTCTCAGGGTGTTGATATTTCTGATAAACATATCGAAGTAATAGTTCGTCGTATGATTTCTAAGATGAAAATAGTAGATGGTGGAGATACAGGACTAGTTGAAGGCCTATCAGTATCTATTCACGATTTCAACGCTGCTAATAAACCAGTAATCCTAGCCGGAGGAAAACCTGCTGTAGGTCGTCCAGTTATGTTAGGTATTACTAAGTCTTCACTTGAAACCGACTCATGGTTATCAGCCGCATCATTCCAAGAAACTACAAGAGTTCTAACAGATGCTTCTATAAAAGGTAAAGTAGATGAATTACGTGGTTTAAAAGAGAATGTTGTAATTGGTAAACTAATTCCAGCTGGTACAGGGGCCCCTCAATATCGTAATATTGAAATGGTACTTGAAAAAGAGTTTATGGACGATGAACCAAGTGAACTATTAGAAGAGCAACTTATTGATGATAACGAAGAAATGGAAGACTCTGAAAGTACAACAGTTTTGCCAAACTTCAGTTTAACAGAATAGAAATAATTAAAAAGTCGATACAATAGTATCGATTTTTTTAATTTGCCAAGGCTTTTTAAAAAAAAATAAAGATTATACTGCATTATTACTATTTTTTTTATAAAAAACTTGCATCGGCTCGAATTATATGGTATGATTAATTCGTTCCTGGGGGATTAGCTCAGCTGGCTAGAGCATCTGCCCTGCACGCAGAGGGTCGCGGGTTCGAATCCCACATCCTCCACCAGAATGAAAATAACTCGAATTATTATAATTCGAGTTTTTATTTTATATGGAAAATTCAGCGAGAATTCAACTTATAGAATTATAGACCCGAAGTATATGAGTGAAAGTGACAAAGAACTATTATTGTTTATAGAGTGCCTAAAAAAACTATTCAATAAGCTCTCCTTATAATGTATAATAAGCATAACGTTTTAAAGGAGAAAAATATGTTGAGGATGAGTGATTTGTCTTATAGACAAAAAATGAAGAAGTATTATCGAACTAGTGATATGTTAAATTTACTATTTTTCTTTCCCGATATAAGTCCGATTAAAGATATAGTTTTAGTTGAAAGCGAAGATGATTATAATCAAGATAAGGCATATTTCGATAGCTTTGATCAAAATAGAGTAGATACAATAAAAGGAAGAAAACCAATTCTAGGAATAGAGAACGCTGGTATGAGCGATGGTTTTTATAAGACGTTAATTAAAGTGAAAGAAAAAGATCCACTCGGAGTGTTAGTCTTGTTTAATATAAATAGTTCTCCATCACAACGCTATGAAAGATTTGCTGGTATATCTGTTGCTGTCTCTCTGGGGGAAAGCGTAATAATAGAAGCTGTTTCAAAAGGGTTTGATGGTAGAGAGGTATCAAAAAGCATTTGCACTCATGAAAGATATTACATTCCTTGGTTTGCGTTAAGAGGAATAAGTATAGATAACTTTAAAGATTATAGAACATACTTAATAAATGATAAAGATTATCAATCTACCCGAAAAGAAAGAATAGAGTTTTTAAAATCTATTGGCTTGAATGAAAAAGAATTCAGTAGTTTTATTCCTAAAACATATCAAGAAATCCCTGATTTTGTCTGGAAAAGTGTAATAAAAGAAATACTTAAAAAGCTCGAAAAGAACGAAGACATATTATCTAGTTACAATATAACTAATTTTGCAATATCTGGCCATACAGAAGGAAAAGCATTCGCCCCATGGGGCATGTTTGATAAAAGCAGATATGTTTTATCACAGAAAGAGTAAAGGAGATTTATAATGAAATATGAAAACAGAAAGATAGTTGGTATTATTTCAACAAATGTAGATGCTACCACTGCCCTAAACGTAATTGGACATTTAGCAATAGCAATTGGTAAGTATTCAGACGAAGAGATAATGGGTAAAAAAATCATAACTGACAAATCTAACATAAACCATTTGGGAATAAGTAAGTTTCCCTTTATAGTTACTAAAGTAAAACCAAGCAAACTAAGAGCTGCAATCGATAAAGCCAAAGAAAATCCTTGCCTTTTAGTAGCAGACTATCCAAAAGATATGCTTGATACGAGAACAGATGAGGAATTAGTAGAATCTATTAACAATAAAGAAAATGCTGAATTAGAATATTTGGGAGCTATAATCTACGGAGATACAGATGATGTAAATGAAATTACTGGTAGATTCCAGTTATGGAAATTATGACAACAAGTTATTGAAGAAAAACAAAAATATGATAAAATAAAAAATCAACTAGGGGGAAAACTATGAAAAAAATAGAATTTAACACGGTTTTAAATGTTACAAAATTGTACAATCCCTTATCTTTAATACAAGATGAAAATGGAAGTGCAGAAAAGGTTCATTATTGGGCAAAGCATAGTATAACAATGTGTTTTTCTACAAGTGGTTATGCTATTATCAACGGAGAAATTCCACAAAAAATAGTTGAGGAGTTGTCAAAAGAAGAACAAACTGATAAAGTTGGTATTATCTTTAATGGAAACGTATTAAAAAACCAAGAACATAGTACATATGGCTGTCATATTTATACTAAAGAAGGATTAATAGCTTTCATTTACCTTATGAAAGCTTATGGGATTAATCAACCTATTTTATCAATTAGCGAGTCGAATAATTACAAAAGTCTATTAAGAAAGGTAAACGCTGAACTATTAAAAGAGATTAATCCAACCATATCTCACGAAGATTGGCTGAAAAGAATGCTGAGGGGTGGCATCGACTCCAGAAAGGCTACAGATAGACCGGCATTAAAATTATTAAGAGCCTATGTCGAAGAGTTTGACGGCTTGGTTCTTCCCTTTGCAAATAAAAAATATAGTATAGAAGCAGCGCCCATTATTATGGAAGAAAAATATGGCGACGCTATATTAAGTATAGATTCTCTTGGCCTCAAAAATAAAGATGGTATCCCAAATTGTTATATGACCATTCAATCAAGCGATAGCGCATGTATGTCTTATGCTAGAGATGAAGAAAGCATTCGAACAGAATTTGAGATTTTGTTCGATGTAGGCGCCGGAAGCGAAATATTATGGCATCGCTCCTATATTACTACTATAGAAAAGAATAGGGTTGAGGAAGTATTTGGTATTACCCGTTTTTTACCTGATGGTAGTCACTCTGATACAATCATCAATATGAGCGAAGGATCTTTCATCATCTTCGCTAATAATTCGTGTAAAAGAAGAATTGCAACAGATACAGACTATATAGCATTTTGTAATGCAATTGATGAAGCCAACAAGGAAATGCTTCGATTATTAAATGTGCAAGAGTCAAGTCAACTATCGCTGAGACGGCCCAAGAGTACTAAATAATTGCTTTATCTAAAATCATGTGCTATACTTTAGGCAATTGAAAGGAAAGATTATTATGTTAAAAAAATTTAGACAATTTATGCATCATCATAATAGTCTGCACTTGTTAATACGACATTAAAATGTTGTAGGTACAAGTGCTATTTGTAGTGCTTGTATCTAGCTTATAAATAACTATTATGCTATACAGGTACTACTGTATAGCATTTTTTTATTAAAAGAATTAGAAAAAGGAGATTATTATGAAAAAAATTAATAAAGGTATCGTATTTAGTAACGATATAGAAATGATTTTAAATGGTCAAAATGCTTTTGACTATCAATACGAAGCAATACCAAGCCCAGGTTTTATATCTGGAATTAGAAAAGATTTTTGTGAGGAGGTAAATAAAATATTTAATGGTAATGTCACAATTATTCCAGAAGAGGCAATGCAAGAAGTTAATCGTTTTATAACCGGTGATTATCCCCATTGTAACACTAGATAAAATATTTATTAAACCAGATGAACAAAACCTATACTTCTTAGATTGTACGAGGATAAATGAAGGGAATAGTATTATTGCTAGAATGAATGAACCATTGGCGAACCAAATAGATAGAATATCCAAAAGTATTAGCAATAAAGAAATAATACTAGCAGATGATGTAGTATTTTCAGGAAGAGTACTAAGTCAAATTATAAACAGCTTTAAAAGAAGCGGGATTAGTGTAATTGGAATCATATCTTCTATATGTACAGAAGATTCCTATCTCTATTTTAATGAACAATTAAAATATGGACTTAAAACTAATTATTTAATGTCCAAACAAGTAATCGATCAAATATGCGAAAGAGATTTTTACTTTGGCATCGCGGGATCTGGTATTCTAATAGAAACGGAAACGGGATATTATAAATCTCCATATTTTAAACCATATGGTAATCCCTGTGAAAGAGCTTCTATTCCAGAAGAATATGAGAAATCTTTCTCATTTGGCTGTTTGTATAGAAGCATATTACTTTGGGAAGAAATAGATCGACTAAAACAAAGAGAAACCCTAATAAGCGAACTACCAGAACAAATCATTAATACTTATGAAGACAATGGTGTAGTAAGAGTGTTGAAAAAAGAGGTGGAGAAGCTATGACAAAGTTGCAAATAGGAATTATGGGCTCCGCCGCTGATTTAAAATATAGTAATGAAGCTCTATCTTTCGCCAAAAGATTAGGAAGACTAATAGCGGAATCTAACAACATCTTAGTTTATGGTGCTGAAAAGGATTATACTTCATTGTCTACAGAGGCAGCTAAGGTAGCTAGTAGTTATGGAGGAATTACAGTTGGTGTAGCCGGTGGTAAAAAAGGTATTATTTATGGCAATTATAAACCTACTATTTTAATAAATAGCGGATTAGAGGTAGGTGGAGGAAGAGAATTTACTCTCGTTTCCTCTTGCGACGTGATAATTGTCATTGCTGGAGGATCAGGAACATTAAATGAAATATGTGTTGCATATCAAGCAGGAATACCAATAATTACAATAGATAGATTTAGTGGTTGGGCACGTAAGTTAACTAATAGATATCTTGATACTAGAAAAAGAATAAAATGTCTTAAAGCCTCTTCAGAAGAAGAAGCTTTGAAAATAGCAATTAAAGAAGGAGAAAAGAAATATGAAAATTCAAAATGTTAAAGGTGGGTATGACTTTTTACCCAAAGAACAAAGAATAAGAAATTATATAAATAATATTTTAAAAGATACATTTGAAAGATATGGATATCAACCTATTGAAACTCCAATACTTTGTTATTTCGATATGTTAGCGGGGAAGTATGATGATAATAATGATATCTTAAAAGAAATATATAAACTAACAGATCAGGGAGAACGCCAACTAGGGCTTCGGTATGACCTAACAGTGCCATTTGCAAAGTTTATTGCTCTAAATAAAAACAACATAAAATACCCGTTTAAAAGATATGAAATCAATAAAGTATTTAGAGACGGCCCAGTAAAAGTTGGAAGAGACAGAGAATTTACCCAGTGTGATGTTGATGTGGTCGGCATAGGAGGAGAAATAATTGAAGCTGAATTAATCTCTTTATATGTTGAAGCATTTAATAAACTACAAATTCCTATCATTATCAAATATAATTCTCGTAAACTAATGTCAGGTTTAATATTAGAATCTGGTATTAAAGAAGAATTAATATCTAGTACAATAACAATCATTGATAAAATAACTAAACTAACTGATGAAGAAATAACAAAAGAATTCTTAAATATTGGTTTAAATTCCAAACAAATAACCAAGTTATTAGAGTATTTTAAATTAGATTTAAAAGAACTTACTAAAAGATTTAAAAAAACAAACAATACTATCTTATTAGAGGGGTTAAATGAGATAAGCAATTTAACTAAATATCTAAGAAAATTAAAATTATTAAAATATACTGTTTTTACTCCATCCCTTGCTAGAGGACAAGATTATTATACTGGTAATGTATTTGAAGTATACGAAAGTACTGGCAAATTAACAGGTTCTATAGGTGGTGGAGGCCGTTATGATAAAATGATTACTAACTTTATCGATGATGGAAACACTTATCCAGCAACAGGTATTTCTTTTGGTTTAACTTCAATATTTGCCTTATTAAAAGATCGAGAAGATTTAAATAAAGAAACAAATTTAGATATCTTTGTAATTCCTATGAATACACCAATTGAATCTTTAAAAATAGTAAATGAATTAAGAACTATGGGCTTTAAAGTTGATATGGAAATGGAAAATAAGAAAATAAAAAAATCTTTAGATTATGCTAATAAAGAAAAGATTCCCTACGTAATAATTATTGGTGAAGATGAAATTAAAAATAAATATTTAAAGCTTAAAAGTATGTCCGATGGTAATGAATATCTAATAAACTTCAATAACTTAGATAAAATAAAATCAATAATTAATTAATATCTTGTTAGATTATAAATAATGATCTACAATGCTAAAAAAAACAAGAAAATGAAAGATAATGAAACAATAAAAAAGAATTAAAAGATAATGATTGGCTAATCATAAGGAGTTTCAAGTAATAAAAAAGTATTAAGGCTTTAACAAAGGCCTTTTTTCATGTATAATAACAAACATTAAAGGAAGATATATATGCTACTAAATTATTATTTGAAAGAATTAGGGATAGATACTAAACCAGGTTTTCTTGAAAAATACTTAAAAGCCCCATCCTTAATTAGATTAAAAAAAGTAGGTTATTTTTGTGGTATGGATTATGCCTCAAAAGATATTTATAATTTTAGTGAATATATAAGTAGATATGATCATTCTCTTTCGTGAATATATAAGTAGATATGATCATTCTCTTTCCGTTGCTCTTTTAACTTATAAACTAACTAAAGATAAAAAAGCAACTATTGCGGCTTTGTTTCACGATGTAGGAACTCCTTGTTTTTCGCATGTTATAGATTATATGAATGGTGATTATGAAAAACAAGAAAGTACAGAAATGTTTACCGAAGAAATAATAAAAAAAGATGCTTACCTTCAAAGATGTTTAAAACAAGATGGTATTGATATAAAAGACATCATTAATTTTAAACAATATACCATTGTTGATAATGACCGCCCTAAATTGTGTGCAGATCGTTTAGATGGAATAATACTAAATGGTATTGGTTGGATAAAAAATATAAATAAAGAAGATATTAGTAAAATATTAAAAGATTTAACTATTTATAATAACGAAGATAATGAAAAAGAGATTGGATTCATTCATGAAGAAATGGCCAGAAAAGTATTAGAAAAGAGCCGAGAAATAGATGAATATTGTCATTCTAATGAAGATAGTTATATGATGGAACTACTAGCCAAAATAACCAAGAAAGCAATTGAGTCTAATTACTTAAAATATGAAGATTTATACCATTTAAATGAAGAAGAATTATTTTGTTCTCTAAATCATATTAAAAATATCTCTCTAAAAAAATACTTACATATATTTAAAAATGTTAAAAAGAAAGACATTCCTAAGATAGAAGTGCATAATATAAAAGCTAGAATAATAAATCCTTTGGTTAATAATCATCGTATAGATTAAAATTGTCTATAACTAAAAATTATAAGACTTTACCCAATTATAATTTTTGTTGACAAAAAGCAACTATAAGTTATAATAGATGTCAACAAAGGAGGGATAAGTTATGGTATTACCTTCGAATAATATCAACTTAAACCTTTACCGTGTTTTTTATGTTGTTGCCATGACTAAGAGTTTCTCCGAATCATCCAAATACTTACATATTTCTCAACCGGCTATATCCAAACATATCCAGAATCTAGAATATGAGTTAGATACACTTTTATTTTATAGAACTAACAGGGGTATTGAGCCTACTCCTGAAGCCAAGATATTATTAAACTACGTTGAAAAAGCTTATAACATAATAAGGTTAGGTGAACAACAACTTCAAGAGTGCAAAGAACTAAGTCAAACTAAAATATCTATAGGTATACCTAGTATCCTGTTTAAATACTATTTAAACAAATACTTATTAAAATTTATGAATGATTATCCAAAGGTTGCCATAAAAATGCAGAATTCAAAAAATGAAGAATTAATTAATTCTTTGAAGCAGAATTCTTTAGACCTAATAATAATATATGGAGATAATAATATAGATAACGATTATAAAAATGAATTATTAATGTCTGATAAATATGTCTTTGTCTACAATAAAGAAAAGATTTCCTTAGAAGGTATAAAGAGTTTAAAAGAACTAATTAATCATAAATTAATACTACCTTCTAAAGAAACAATAGAAAGAAAAAAACTAGACGATAGATTAAATGAATTAAATATAACTATAAATCCTATAATTGAATTAGAAAGTAATCAAATGATGATTAATTATATAAATGAAGG
>CADCFX010000014.1 GCA_902800945.1 uncultured Erysipelotrichaceae bacterium
CACAAGCATATGTATAATAAGAGAATTCAACTGATGGAGTAGTAATAGAAGTAATCTTAGGACATGATAAATGGCCATCACAATTACCAGAAGTATCCCAACTAATACATTTTCCTTCTACCTCTTCTTCACCAAATGATAAGTTGTCTAATAACCCAGCATCAGTATCAAGAATTGCACTATCACCAATGTTTCCAGCATTATCTGAATTAAATGCTGCAATCATTCTTTGTGAAACATTACATACATTTTTACTCCATTCATCTATATCAATTCTAGAAGTAACACATGTTCTCTTTCCTAATGTATTAACAGTATCTCTACCTAATACAAAATATTGACCAGCAATAACAGCATTAGGCCCCAGTAAATTCTTAAGACTAGGTAAAGTAAAATCCCAATCCTCTTTACAAGATATAGTACATACTCCATTATCTTTCATTTCTGCAACTGCATAATCATTACCAGCAGCATCCTTCTTTTGTTTAGTTCTATATATCCTTGTTGAAGTAGCTGCATCCTCATCATTATTAATAACACATGCGTAATTTTCGTCTCCTCCAACCCAAGATTTAGAAGCTTCATGAATCTTTAGTACTTCCTTATTTGCATTTGGATCGTCTTCAATTTCTCTACTTTTGCTCTCGGTTTTACATACTGGAGAATAAGTAGACTGCGTACATCTATTACTACAATATGTTTTATAAACATGAGCACTATTATCTAATACTTGCGCACAACATCCAGCACCTACAAATAATACAGGATTAAATATATTAGTATCACAATGGTCCTTATCAGGACAATGCGCTTTATAATTATAAACATCTTTACTTAAATCACAAGCAGGTAAGAAAGAACCAATATCAGTAGTAGTATAATCTATAATCTTATTTCCAGGATTCTCTCCAGCTGTATATTTAATTCTTACTGAAGGAGCAGCGGATATATCAAAATTATTATTCCATCCACAATTGGCCATATGACCTTCATCACATACTACACTAGGATTACCATCGGTTGAAGCACTAGTACCATCTATTCTATGGAATATCTCCATTCTTTGGAAATTGGCACTAGCTTTTGGATTAGCTTGTCCAGTATTTAAAATATACTCTTCACCATCTATACCAACAGAAGTAGCAATTCTAAATTTAGCAGCCGTCTGTCTAGCTCCAACAGCATCATTAACATCATCCCTTGTACTATTAGATATTTGACCGACATTTCCACTTATAGTATATTCAAACCACATTGAGCCATCTTCATTATATAGAGTTTTATCTGCATAATCAGGATATGGATTAGATTTAAAATCACCATATTTAACAGATAAGGCATTCATCTTTTCATCAAAATTCACAAGATGTTGTAAATCTCTACCAATTTTAAATTCAACATTAACATGATATTTTTCACAAGTTTCACAAGTAGGTCTTACACTCATAAAATGTTTAGTGAAAACATCAGTAGGAATACCAGTAAACTTTCCTTGAATAGTCTTAACATAATTCCCATTTGTTCTAATATCAGTATTTTCGTTAGCAACATAAGCATTTACAGTTATTTTATCTTTTTTATCATCAATTTTATAAGCAGTTCTAATTAGTTTAAGTGCCATTTTTAATGCATTAGGACTTTCTAAATCAGCCTGAGAACAACTAGTATAGTTTTTCCCACAGAACATTTTCCCAACAACATTGGCATCATTAAGATTTCCTTTGCTACTATTCTTAGCCCAATCACTGCCCCAATCACTCTTTTTAATATTAGCAACCATTTGACTATAAGCAGCATATTGATCTTGTAATGCAGAATTAGAATCATTAGCACCAGAACTAGAATAAATAGTTAGTAAACGATAAGCAAGAGTAGCAGCAGCCATATGTTCCTTATGACTTTTTGTAATATCACTCTTATTACCTAATGCAACAGTATTAATGGCACCTCTATAATGAGTATCATTATAAATAGCAATTGTTAATTTATCTAATATTGAGCCGTCCGCCTTAGTTGAGTGATCTAAAGTATAGTTAGTATTATCACCAGGATCAGAAGGTTCTTGTCTAGAAGGGTCTAAACAAACTGCTGCAATTTTGGTTGTTTTTCCATCACATTCAATTTCACCTGTATAAATATTATCATTAATAGGTTGAGTAATAGTCTGGCCATTTCTTTGGAATTTGAAAGCTTTGATAACTGAAAACAAATTCTGTTTTTCTATAGCAGTTGTATAAAGAGGCTTAATTGCATAATTAGTACATTTCTTATCTGTTTCAACACCATTAGTTAAGAATCCAGTAACTCTATATAACTGACCAGAATAAGCAGTAAGAATTTCTCCCTCGCCACCTTCTTTACCATCAACAACAACTATAGTAGTTTTAACAGTTAATTTCTTTCCTTCCGGAGTAGTTCCTTCAACATTTACTATTACACCCTTAGTAACTTTACTAGCAGTAACAGTACAAGTCTTTTTATCAGGATTATAACTTGCATTAACAAAAGAATTATCTTCAGAAGTACAAGCAGAAATACTCTCCAGATAATTAGCTGGATTCAAGAAATCAGTAGATCCAACAATCATTTCTTTTTTCATATCTACTGTTTCTTCAGTAACAACAACATCTTTAGTACTAAATTGTAATGAATATGAACCAGCAGGAGCTTCTTGACCTTGTTTATAACAAGTATTAGTATCTCCCTCCCTAATCCAACATTGAAATTCATGTCTTGAATCGGTAAATTTAACACTAGGAAGAGCTGCAGTACCATTTGTAACTTCTTTTATATATTGTTTAGAGAACTTTTCCATTTGGGTATATCCAGAGCCATCAACAAGTTGCCCACTGGATCCATCTAAAGAAACAGTAATCGTATCTTTCTTTTCAAAACAAGTAAATATACTTCTATTATACTGATCGTTTTGTTCAATATCGTCGTAGTTAATAGAACCCCTCATAGCTCTATTAACACATACATCACTTGGCAAATTAACATTACCATCTTTAGTACGATCATGAACAAACCAGCCTTTAAATTCGTATTTTAAAGCTTCATTTCCACCATAGGTACATTCAGGAACTGAAAAAGCAGAACCAGTATACGCATACACCCATTTATTATCCTTATTAGGTATTTCATCATCCTGCGCAAGCTCAGCTACATCTGTAAGCTTCTTCCACTCAGGTCCAAAATTACAAGTATGTCCACCAATATCAGCAATAATAATTGCACTATTTCTAATTTCTACATGAGCTCTAATCGTAGCTGTTTCATTAGTAGACTTTTTCAAATATGTAACTGTTGCATTAGCATTCTTAACAGAATCTAGCACAAGATTATCAACAAGTTGTATTACCACCCCACTACCGGTTGTACTATTAGTACATGTTATAAGAGATTTAGAATCATCATCAACAGCACATCCCTTAAACTCGAAATCATCTCCAGTATATGCAAATGGCGTACCTGTACCGGTTATTCTTTTAGATTTGTTTGAAATAGTATTTAAACTAAAAGAATAATCATGATCGGCAATAACTTTATTAAAATGAAGTTTAATCGTTAAAGCACCAGGACCAGCATTACCTTCCTTAGTCATATAATAAGGAGCATAATCATATGTACAATTAATAGTAAGATCAGTTCCTTCTGTTTGACCTTTAGTCTTTAACATATATTCTCCACCAGATATAATCATTGTAATGCCTGAAGCGCTAGGATAAACCGCTTGTTCAGAAGTCGAGTTTATACGGTTTCCATTACACACAAGTCCTTGAATACTTCCACTAATAAGTCTAGCTCCCCCATCAGCCATTATTGAAATACTAGTCTCAATAGAAGTTGCATTGTCTGCATTAACAATCCCCACAATAGAGAAAGACAATAATATTATAAATAGTAAATTATAAATTTTCTTCTTCATAATTAATCTTCTCTCCTTTTCTTTATTAAGAAATATGTAACCACACAACCTACAACTAAAACTATTGCTAACACAACCCATTTATTATCAGATACTTTCTTAATAGCTTTAGTTATTCCACCTTTACTAGCCACAGTGCCATCTTCTTTTTCTTTAATTCCTTGCTTTGCTAACTTTTCTTTATATTCTTGTATTTCTTTTACATAATCTCCAGTTTCAAAATCATAACTAACAAACTCTTGGCATTTATAGAAACCAGGCACTTCTCTACAAGCTTCTCTATTAGATAAATGATTATATCTAGGAGTTGATAATTTAATATTTCTAATGCTTCCATTTTCACAAGATCCTGTTCTAGAATAAATAGCAAAAGAATAATTCTTTATAGTACCTACATTATCATCTCTTAAAACAACATAACCATCAGCAGTATTATTACTTACATCTAAAGTATAAGAAGTCCCACCTTCTGGCTGTACAATTACTCTTATATCTTTTGTAATATTGTATACTTTTATATCTAAAGCATATATCAATACAGAATAATTAGTGGAATTTGGATCATCATAACCATCCGCTTTTAATACAACCGGTTCATATTTAACATCAACAGCGGCTGCAGCTTTCTGTAACCTAACCAACTCATTAACTCCACAATAATTCTGTGCAGCATCATTACAGTTTTCTAATTCCTCACCTGAGAAATTCTGTGAACAACACTTCATCCTTTGTAGGGTACCACTGCCATTCATACACACATCGTATAAAGACTTCTTACATTCGTACCTTCCACTAGCAGAAGTATCTTGATTACAGCAATTAATCCTTTCATCTTTGTTTGTATACTTTTTACAAGCAGAAGAATAATCAGGCGTATCATCAGCCTTTTCCCCATTCTTGTCAGGTTCAAAAATCGAAAAGTCATATCTTCCCGGATCGTCTTCCTCTGCACTTACAGTTCCCAAAAAAAGAACCAAACTACATAATAAAAACAATAAATTTAAGAACTTATTCTTCATATTAACACCAACCTTATTTTCTACTTATAATTTTACCATCAGTTAATCAAAATAACAACAATAAATTGCACTAAAAAATAGATTATGATATATTATTTATGGTGATTTTATATGGAAAAAAATAGAAAAAATAACAAAATAGCAATAATAATAATTTCAATAATAAGCATCCTCTCAATCGGCGGATTAATATATGCTTCTATAGTACTAAACAAGAAAGAACAAGATCTAAGTAAGTATCTTGTAGAACTATCATACAAAGAACTAAAGAATAAAATCGATAAAAAAGACTCATTCATTTTGGTTATAACCAGAACGGATTGTTCTCATTGTGCAGTATTTAAACCAAAATTAAAAGAAGTTCTTAGTCAAAACAATATTATTGCTTACGAAATAGCTACAGACAAACTATCAACTAATGAAAAAGCTGAATTTAATGATATTGCCAACATATCTGGTACACCAACAACAATCTTTATTGTAGACGGTGAAGAAGCAACAACTACAAACAGATTAATTGGCGATGTAACAACAGAAAAAATAATAAACAAACTAAAATCTCAAGGATATATAAAATAAGGAATTGATAAATATGAAAGATAAAAAATTTTCATTTAAGGGTTTTGGAATAGGATTATTAACAATAATATTCTATTTTCTTTTTTCTAATTTTTTAATGACTCTGCTCATTAAAAAATATCCTGGAAATAATAAAACCTTTTCCGTTTATTACTTAATTGTAAGTATTGCTACACTACTAGTAGTTTTCTCAGTTTATAGAATACAAATCATTAAATACTATAATGATTTTAAGAAACACTATAAAGAATATATTAAAACTGCATTCGGTTATTGGATAAAAGGCTTTTTTATAATGATAGTAAGCAACTATATCCTAACTATAATCTTAAAAATAGGCCAAAGCACCAACGAACTAGAAAACATTGCTTTACTAAAAAATAGCATAATAGCTCATTCTATTAATATATTGTTAGTTGCACCCTTTTTAGAAGAGATAGTATTTCGTTTATCATTCAATAAAATGAGCCAAAACAAACATATTTTTAGTTTTATTACAGGTATTATATTTGGTTTTATACATATAATTACTTCACTAAGTCTTAAAAACCCATTAAATATTCTCATACTTATACCTTACTCAGCTATGGGAGTTGCTTTAGGCTATGCTTATAAAGAAACCGATAACATCTTCTCCTCCTTGTTTATGCATATACTTCATAATTCCATAAGCTTATTTATTATAATAATAAGTATTATAGGAGGCCTTATATAATGCGTGAAGAACGAAGAAGAGAACAAGCTAAACGCTTAAACCTATTAAAAGGTATAGAAGAAGAAAACGAAGAAATAGATGAAAAAGATGAAAAAGAAGAATTAGAAGAGAAAGAAGAAAAAAAATCTCATAAATTCTTAATAATAACTATATTAATAATCTTACTATTAGCTGCTTATTCTACCTATATTGAGCCCAAATATTTATTTAAAGTTAACGAGTATATGGTTAATACCAAAAAAATTGACAAAAATATGCACGGCTTAAAAATAGTTGTTTTTTCAGATATTCACTATGGCATAACCACAGGTGAAAAAGAACTAAAAAATTATGTCGAAAAGATTAATGCTTTAAAACCCGATATCATCTTCTTTACCGGCGATTTATTCGACAAAAATATCAACGTCCAAGAAAATAGCATAAATATCATAAAAGAAGAATTAAAAAAATTAGATGCTTCACTATATAAATATGCAATTTTTGGAGACCAAGACTACTCTAACAAAGAACAATATCTAGATGTCTTAAACGCCAGTAATTTTATTCTAATTGATAATGAATCAAAATTATTATACAACGAAAGCAACACACCAATAGTTATAACAGGAATTAATAAATATGATAAAAAAGATAACTCTTTCATAACTAATCCAATAGAAGAAATAGATACTTCTAACTATCTTCGAATAATTCTTGACCATGAACCAGATAATATAGATAGTTATATTAATACCCATCCAGATTTAATATTCAATGCTCATTCATTAGGTGGGCTAATAAAAATACCTAAAATCGGAGGAATAATAAATAATAAAGGATCCAAAAAACATAATAAAACATACGAAAAAATTAATAATACTTTAGTATATAACTCTTCTGGTCTAGGAACATCTAATATTAGAATTCGTCTTAATAATCCCCCATCAATCAACCTATTTCGACTATATCTAGACAAAAAATAAAATATATAGTACAATGTACATCAGGTGATTTTATGGAATGGTATCATTATTTAATAATACTAGCTGTATTAGTATTAATATCATTAATAGTAATAAAGATTAATAGAAAAGACTTTAGTTCAGACATTAATAAATTATTAAAATATCTAGGCGGAAAAGAAAACATTATTAATGCTGAATGCAACATGTCTCGATTTAAAGTAATAATCAAAGACATGACCAAAGTAGACAAAGACAGCATTCAAAAACTAGGAGCAAAAGGTATCGTAGAAATAGACAATCAATTAAAAATAATATTTGATAAAGATGCTAAACAATTAAAAGAATGCATTAAAGGCATAATAAAATAAGGACTTTAGAGTCCTTATTTTTTTGTTAATTTTTTTAAAATCAAGCCTCCTGGTTGTGAAGAAGCTGACATTGAATATTTTTCAGTTATTCTCTTTAAATCATCAGCTAAAAAAGCTCCTGGCTGATCATCACTAAGATTATTAACAACTTTACGAAAGAAGATTTCATCTTCAATACCAAGGTTTAAAAGTATAATACGTATAAACATAGCCAAAGAATAAAATGATATCAATTCAGGCCTTTTTCTTACATTTATATCTAGATTAAAAACCCACCTAAACAACAATAGAGTTAAACTCAATTTATCTAATTCAGTAGTATACGATCCCAACCCATTAGAAAACTTAGTAAGAACATCATACATACGATAATCACCAAGATTATCTGCAAAAGATAAAGATATATCATTTTTCCCTATTTGCATACCATCATAATCTAATAACTTAATATCATCATCATTTGTTATTATTACATCTTGAAAAGTACATAAATCAGGAATAACAATACCAGCTTTATTCGCACTAGCTACAATCTCTTCAAGTTTACAATATAAATCACAATACCTTGAAAGATTTGTAGCTCTGCTTAAATCAGGACTATGTGCATCTTCTATTAAATTATATCCATATACTGGTTCAGCAGTATATCCAGTACATATATCCCGCTCATATACAGCTTTTAATGGTGTTGCAATCCCCTTAACATCTTTCGCTCCAGTATATAATATCTTATCTTCATAAGAAATTCCATTCTGTAGACAATAAACAATAAGAGGCCCTTTGATTCTTTTTACAACATTACCATCATCTAACCTCTCAACAATTGAAAAAGAAGACTCACTTATGGATTTAACTACTCTTAATTCGCTATAATTCACTCTATCCATAATAATCACCCCAATTAATGATAGAATATTTTAAAAAAAATAGCATAAATTGTCAAAATTTACGCTATTCATATATTCCTATATATTGTTTCTTCTTACCTTTTCTAATAATAATAACTTTCTTATCTATAGCAATATCCCTATTAATCACTTCATTTTCATCTGAATGTTTTATATTATTCAAAGATATTGCATTAGCAGCTAGCAACTCTCTTGCTTCTCTTTTACTAGAACATATATTATTATCTACTAATAAATCTATTAATTTTATATTATCTTCTAACTTAATACTTGAAACTTGTTTCATTCCCATCATTATATCATCGCTATTTAATCCCTCTAAATCTCCACCAAATAACGCTTCGCTAATCTTCACAGCTTTTTCGTACTCTTCTTCACCATGTAAACCAATTATAATATCTTTAGCCAAAGCTTTATGAGCAATTCTTAAATGAGGAGCTTCATTATGCTCTTTTTCTATCTCCATTATCTCATCAGGTGTTAAGAAAGTTAACTTCTTCAAATAATCTATTATCATAGAATCTTCTAGGTTTATTAAATATTGATATAGTTCATAACTAGATGTTTTATTCTTATCAAGCCATAATGCATTACCTTCTGTTTTACCAAACTTTTTGCCAGTAGAATCTGTAACAAGAGGCATTACCATACCATAAGCTTCTTTACCAATTTTTTTCTTAATTAATTCGATTCCAGAAGTAATATTCCCCCATTGATCACTACCCGCTACTTGTAATACACAATTTCTATTTTCATATAAATATAGGAAATCTAAAGCTTGTAATATCATATAACTAAATTCAGCATAAGTAATACCAGACTCCAGTCTACTCCTAACTTTATCTTTAGCTAACATGTAACCAACATTAAAATACTTACCATAATCTCTCAAGAAATCTATTACATTAATATCTTTAGTCCAATCCCAGTTATTAACTACTTCAAAGCCAAAAATGTCTTCTGCTTGCTTTTTTAACCCTTGAAAATTATGTTCAACCTCTTCTTTAGTAATCATAGGTCTTTCAGCATCTGGTTTAGGATCTCCAATTAACCCAGTAGCACCACCAACCAATAAAAGTGGATGATGACCATGTTGAGCCAATCTTTTACTAATTAAGAAAGAACTATAATGTCCAATATGCATTGAGTCAGCAGTCGGATCAGTACCAATATAAAAAGTCAATCCACCTTCGTTTAATTTATCAATTAATTCAGGTGAACTAATATCCTGAACCAAACCTCTCCACACTAACTCTTCATAAAAAGTCATTTTTTTCTTTACCATTAAAATCCTTCTTTCTAAAAAAAAAGTTCCATAAATCTAAGGACTACTATTGTAGCGGTACCACCTTAGTTTATGAAACCCATCATACACTTATTCTCTTAACGCGAGTAACGCTTTAGCTCCAGAGTCGTAAATTCTTTCATCGCTAATTGACTTTAATTATAACATAAGTTTGTTATCTGTCAAACATTCTTCTAAAACTTTCTCCTATACCTCTAAAGAAAGCACCTATCATCGCAAAATTGAAATATATTTTATATCCCAACAACCTTAATACCAAGTATATCAATAAAGCAACAATTATTATAACAATAAGTATTACCAAAAATACATTAGCGCTCTTTTGCTTTTTAACAGCAATTCTATACGTTTCATTCGAAACCCCATCTTGAGCTACACAATTTAAAGTAATTATACCTGGGTTAGTAAACTTTCTATTAACACTATCATTCGTACAAGTTGTCGTCTGCATCTCAGGAACAGCATTTACAACAACTTTAGTTTCGTTCTTTTTCAAAGTAATAGAATAATTATTAACATTCTTACTAAATTTTAATTCTGGGTGATTCTGAACGCTTAAACCTGAAAGCAATGGATTACTATCTAAAGATTGTTTATCCAATAGAGTAACCAACAAAGTATACTCCTTAACAACACTTGGACATTCCCTACTAGTAACTTTAATAACAATCGTTCTCTCCGTATTCTCCTTCAAAGCAAAATCCTGTAGTTCCGCAACATCTCCTTCGACTTCTGTTGCGAATTCTACTTTAAATCCTGTTTTGGCATTATAAGGGATTTCTATCCCAGTATAAGTTAGTTGATCAGGATTAAAATCAATTGCTGGCATATTAATAGTTTTATCTTTTGTAGTCAAATATAATTTCTTTAACCTAGCTTTTGTAGCGGCTTCTAAAGTACATTGATCTACACCTTTCCTAGTAACAACCACAGTATAGATATTAGCATCTCCACTCTCACTCATTGTTTTAATCTGAATAGGATTAGCTCCTTCAACAAGTTCAACATCTCTTGGTCCAAACCCTTCAACGAATTGAGCTTTTCCATCATTTAAAGTTGCCGCAACATTAATAGTAGTTACACTGTTCTCTACTTCAACATTATATGTATTAACAGCTGGATCAAAAGCCGGAGTCAATTCTCCATTATTAAGAACTAAAGAACTAAGTGAATTATCTTTACTCTTATTTTGTTCCCTAGTTACAGTAACATAATACTCTACTGCCGCAGCATTATTTGCAATCTTAATAACAAAGGTTTGACTACCATAAGATAGATTTTTAGTACCAGTACCAGTAATAGTACCAGCCGCATTTCCTTTAGAACCTACAGCATTAATCGTTATCTTATCAACATTACCATTTACAACCACATTATAATTAGTATTTTTAGTAGTGAAAGAAGGACTTAATTCCCCAGCACTAACAGATAAACCTATTAAATAAGGAGTAGTAGCACAAGAATTAGTACATGCACAACCAGAACAAGATGATTTACAGCCAGGCCCATTTGGATTAGTAGTACAATTATCTGCTGGAGCAGGAGTTGCATTCTTTGAAACACAACTATAAGCAAATGTTACCTTACAATATCTCTTGCTTAATGTTTGTCCGCCAACTACTAAAGACAAATTACTACAATTATTTGAACTAACTTTTAAAGATTCAAGTTTATACCCATCTGCTGGAGTAACCAATGTGCCAGACTTTTCAGGTACAACACTCTTACCACCAGTATATACATAACATCTTTCAATTGTTCCACTTCCAGAACAGTTTTTAACACTTTGATTAGTACAAGAAGAACTTACTCTAACACCACTAGAATACATAACGGCATTTACATTACCAGTAGATACGCCAGTTCCTGCTACCCAAAAGTAATAAACACCATTCTTTACGGCAGCATAATAAGTATTTGAATTAGTACTTGTATATGTCGCAGCATTTAAATTTGGCGATGTACCATAATAGTAGCCAGCAACACTTCCGGTCGATTTCACTGTTACTAAATCATTATTAGCCGTAATAGAAGTAATCCTAGGCTGACTAACATTTGCTAATCTTTGAATCATATATCCATTATCTACAACATCTACTTTAGCAAATGCTATAGTATAAATACAAAAACTAAGTATCAAAAATAATATGTAATTACTAAAATTCTTTCTCATATATACCGTTCCTTACTATGATAATAATATCATTATAGCTATATTTTATCAATAATAATTATAACCTTTTTTTACTTCTACCACAATAATTTTCTACAAGAAAAAAGAGAAAAAAGTCTTTTTATTATTTACTACTTAATTCTCTATAATACTCATATCTTTTTTTAGCCTCTTCTTTATTTAATTCTAATAATTCTTTAGCTAAATCCTTATTCTTCTTAAATAAAGAACTATATCTTACTTCATTTTTTAACAATTCTTCAAACTTGTCAAAATCAGGTTCTCTACTATCAAGATATAACTTATCTTCCAAAGGATTATATCTCATTAAACTAATATAACCAGCATCAACAACTAACTTTTCTTCACTAATAGAATTACTCATACCATCTTTAATACCATGCTCTATACAAGGTGAATATGCAATTACAATTGCTGGGCCATCATGTTCATCAGCTTCTTTAAAAGCCTTAATGGCCTGAATATAATTAGCCCCCAATGATATGTTGGCAACATAACAATTTGGATAACTCATTGCAATTCTAAATAAGTCTTTCTTTGCAGTATCTTTACCGCCAGAAGCAAACTGAGCAACCTGTCCAATTCTAGAAGATTTACTAGCTTGTCCCCCAGTATTAGAATAAACCTCTGTATCAAGAACCAATATTTTTATATTCTTATTACTTGATAAAACATGATCTATACCACCAAAACCAATATCATAAGCCCAACCATCTCCACCTATACACCAAACACTACGAGCTGGAACATAGTTAATCAAAGTTTTTAAATCATTTGGTATTTCCATATCAATCAGTTTACTAGCTATATCATAAGTAATATTGAAATCATCCTTATTATCTAACCATTTATTAAATAATACTTTTTCTTCTTCTTTAACACTATCAATAGAATGCTTCATTATTTCTTCAATTCTATTTCTATTCTTCTCATAACTCAATAACATTCCATATCCAAATTCTGCATTATCCTCAAACAAACTATTAGCCCAAGGAATAGAATAAGGAGTTGAAGGAGTACTTCCCCCATATATAGATGAACAACCAGTAGCATTAGCTATAACTAATTTATTTCCTAACAACTGTGTTAATAGCTTAATATAAGGCGTTTCTCCACATCCCGCACAAGCTCCACTAAATTCAAAACATGGTTTGTTAAACTCCAAACCTTTTGGTGTAGTAATAGGAAATAATCCTTCAGGATTTTTATAACTATCAAAATACTTATTTACTCTTTCTTGTTTACTATCATCTATACCACCAAAAGTTAAAGCTTTATTACCATTCTTACCTAAACAAGCATTAATACATAATCCACAACTAGTACAATCATAATCTGAAATCATCAGTTCATAATTATAATCTTTATTACCTATCATAGGTGCCCCCATTCCCTTTTCTTTATGAGCAAAAGGTCTTATTACACCATGAGGACATACCATAGCACAATGATTACATTGTAAACAATTCTCACTATTCCATTTAGGTACCAAATTACTAACTTTTCTTTTTTCTTCTTTGGTTAAAGCACCAGGATATGTTCCATCTCTATAAGGTATTAATTCTGATACTTTTAACTTATCCCCTTCTCTTCTCCTAATTTTTTCAAAAATGTCCAAAGATTCCTTCTCTTCGTCTTCTATTTTAAAATCACTTACAACCTCATTAAGTCTATCCAAAGTCATATTTAAAGCCTCTATATTAGCTTTAACAATATTTTCTCCTTTATTAGCAAACTGCTTCTCAATTGAACTAACTATAGTTTCTTTAGCATTTTTAACACCTAATAAAGTAAGAATAACCAATTCCATTATCTTACTAATTTTACCCTTAATATTACACTTTAATGCAATATCATAAGCATCAATCGTATATAATTTTAATCCTTTATCTTTAATAATTCTTTTTACATTATTAGGTAAATAACTATCCAAATCTTCTCTATCAGTATTTATTAATAAATAAGCGTTATCTTTAATACCATCCAACATATTTAATTTAAATAAATACTCATCTTTAGTTATAACTATCATATCTGGATTAGTAACATAATAAGGCGCATTTATCTTCTTATCACCTATTCTCAAATGAGCAATAGTTACTCCACCACTCTTTTTACTATCATATTCATTATAACTTTGAACATACTTATTATTATCATTACCTATTATTTTTAATATATCTTTAGAAGCTGATACCATTCCATCACTTCCAAAACCATATATCTTTAATTCTTTACATCCTAAATCTATTTTATAATCACTAATAGGTAAACTTAAATTAGTTACATCGTCATCTATTCCTATAGTAAAACTATTCTTTAATTCCCCTTCTAGCATTTTATAAACACTATATATTTGCGCAGGATCAGTATTCTTAGAAGCCAATCCATATCTTCCACCAACAATTTCTATTTCTTTATCTTTTAAAGTACTAACAACATCTAAATATAAAGGTTCTCCTATACTTCCAGGTTCCTTTGTTCTATCTAACACTGCTATTCTTCTTACACTACTAGGCAAAACTTCTTCTAAATATTTCTTACTAAAAGGTCTATATAAATGAACTTCAATTAAACCTACCTTTTCTCCGTTACTATTTAAATCATCTACTACTAGCTTAATAGTATCACAAACACTTCCCATAGCAATTATAATCCTAGTAGCTTTCTCATCCCCATAATAATTAAAAGGTTTATATTGCGTATTTAAGAAATAATTAATCTTTTTCATATTAGAATTAACTATGTCTGGCATTTGATCATATAATTCATTTCTGGCTTCTACTGATTGAAAATAAATATCTTCATTTTGAGCCATTCCTTTTTGAATACGACTATTCACATTAACCATTCTTTTTTTAAATTCTTCTATCTTATTAAAATCTATTAAAGATATCATATCCAAGTCATCAGCTAAATTAACAGTATTATTCTCATGACTAGTTCTAAAACCATCAAAGAAATGTAGAAATGGCAAACTACCATCTATGGCGCTTAAATGAGCTACTGAAGCCATATGATTAGCTTGTTCAACATTGGTTGAAGCAAGCATACAAAAACCAGTACTACGAGTAGCATAAATGTCAGAATGATCCCCAAATATGGACAAAGCATGAGTAGCGACAGTTCTTGCCGCAACATGTATTACCCCCGGCAAACATTCTCCAGCCATTTTATACATATTAGGAATCATTAAAAGCAAGCCTTGAGAAGCTGTAAATGTTGTTGCTAAACTACCAGTTATTAAAGCACCATGCATTGCCCCTGCTGCCCCAGCCTCACTTTGCATTTCCACAACTTTTACCTTATCATTAAATAGATTTTTTTTATTACTGCCAGATAGTTCATCTACTTCTTTAGCCATAGGGCTACTAGGCGTAATAGGATAAATAGCAGCAATTTCCGAAAACAAATATGCAGCTTCAGCACACGCTTTATTTCCATCAACAACCTTTTTCATAATACCTCCTAAAAATGATGTGTAATCTCTTTAGTCCTATCAAACGGATTATCACTACGATATTCTTCATAAAAATTCACAATATTCTCAACCCAACATTCATTACCATTATTTACTCCTTCCTCTACAGGACAATGAATAGTTCCCATTTGAGCAATTATTTCAGGAGTAACCTCATCTCTTGAACAACCTATTTCAGGATAATAATGCCAAGCAATTTCCGCACATAATTCTATCATTCCTTGATCCAAATTAGCAAACTTCCAGAACCCGTCATCAGAATCTTTATCTATAAGACCCGCTGGATTATTATGAGTTCTTAACAAGTCACTATCAAACCCAGTTTCTTGTCTAAAAATCGCTAAAACCAAACAAGGGTCTATATGAAATATATTGGAATACTTCTCTATTAGTTGAAAATAGTCATCTTTTGTTTCATACCCAGTATCAACATATAACTTATCAATATCCAAGCCATAATCCTCAAAGCCATCAGGAATTTGTTTTATATTTCTCACAGCAAGAAGAAGCAATTCCTCTAAAGATTCAGCTTCAACATCACGCTGCTTACACACAATGCCAGGAATTCTAAGTTCATAAAAATCAGCACTGGTAAAATTATCAGTCATATGAGCCAAAACTTGATACACTTCATGAGGATTGACTCCATATATTAAGGAGTATTCTGTAATCAAATTAAGAATATTCCTTATCTCATCCGCCCCTTCCAATACATTGTCATCATCATAAAGAGACAACGTATTCGCTTGACCCGACATATCTTCTAAAGATTTCATATACGCATAATCATTTTTATCTACTCTGTTTAACACCCCAAGAAGTCCTTGTCTTAGTATAACTGTCCCAATTATAATAATAGTAATTTGTGGCGAATGCTTTTTAAACCATCTCTTTATTCGTCTTCCAACGCGTTTCTTTCTTTTTAACCCAGTCTTCTTTTTAGGCCTATTATATACAGTAAGTTGACCACTAGTATAAGATTCCCTATTATCTCTATTTTGTTCCATATAATACACCACCTAATTACTTCTTTTTAAAAACAAACAACTTACTCAAAATATAATTGAATATTATTATCAATATCTGACATACTAAAGTCCAAGTTATTACCCATAATTTAGTATTCAATTTAAAATGAGTAACAAATAACCACATTATAAACATTTCCATCAATAATGTTAAAATTCTACTACCAACAAAACTAATAAACTCTTTAAATATTTGTTTGCTCTTGCTTTTAAACACATAAAATCTATTAGTAACATAAGCAAATAGAACAGCACATATCCAAGATATAATAATTGCCAATTGTAATTCCAACTTCTTCTTAGCATCCAATATAGTAAACAGTAAGCCCCATTTAACAACAACTGAAACAACAGTAGTTAAAAAGCCTACTACCATATATGACCAAAATTCTTCATTCTTATGATATATACCCCATCCCCAACGCCAAAATCTTACTAATGGATTAGGTTTATAATCATAATAATTATATATTTTATTCTTTTTTACTAAAAATCCCTCTCTAGCTTCTTCAATCAATGGTAAGTCATTAATTGAATCAGTATACATCTTATCAACTATTCCTTTTGGATATTCAGAATAAAACAATCTTACTTTTTCCGCCTTATGACAGTTTTTACCAATTACTTCTCCAGTATTTAAGTCCATCTCTGTTGCAATAAGACCATGTACCTTATAAGCCTTTTGAATGTAAGAAAGCCAAAAAGTACACGAAGCAGAAATAATAACGTCCCTACTATGAGTTTTTTTATTTACCCAAAAATCTTTCAACTTTTTTTCATGCTTTTCCCAAAATTCATTAACAAAAGAATCTATATCATCAATTCTCTTTACAAAAGAAAACACTACTTTTTTAAAGTCTTCTATTTTTATAATTTTTAATAATTTTAATATAGCAAACCAAATTATTTTAGGAAAACTAAGTATTATACTTGGATATTTTTTTACAGCAAACAAAAAAATATCAATACCTGAGTCTCCATCATATATTGTGCCATCAAAATCATACACATCATATTTCATGAATACCACCAACTTGTATTGATATTATCATATTTTATGCTTTTTTTCCACGTTTCTCATTCTTTTTGTCCTTTTTATGTTCAAACAAAATATCAGTTTTTACCACTAAGAACAATAATAACACCATTAGAGCAACATATACACCAATAGCTAACTTCTTATCCCCCAATACATAAAATATTGAAACAGAAGCAAATAATATGTTTATTCCATAAATAATTAACACAGAGGCTGGTATACTAAACCTCATCTTAAGTAATTGAAAATGGAAATGTTCTTTATCAGGAGTTCCAATTCCCTGCCCCTTTAAAGCTCTTCTTAAAATAGCTAATCCTGTATCAAAAATAGGAATTGCTAATATTACCACTGGAATAATTAAAGTAGTCAAAGTAGGTCCTTTATATCCTAATAAAGCGATAATACTAATTATAAATCCTAAAAAATAACTACCACTATCACCTATATATATTTTAGCAGGATAAAAGTTATATACTAAAAATCCTAAAGTAGCTCCAAGAGTAATTAAAGATAACATAGTATCCAAACCTTCAGCCCTATTTAGAATAAAGCCAATAATAGCAATCGTCAAAAAATATATAGAAGAAATTCCCGATGATAATCCATCTAAACCATCAATCAAATTAATAGCATTAGTAATAGCCACTATAAAGAATATCGTAATAATATAATTAAGAGGTACTGGGAAATTAATACTAAAGCCAAAAAGATCCACATAATCAATTACTATTTTTCCATAAAAAACTATAACACACGCAGCAATTATATGCACAATAAATTTTGGCAAAGCTCCAACAGATTTAATATCATCTATCATTCCAATAAATACTATTATAAATCCACCTATCAGTATTGAAATCATTTGATAAGAAGATCTAGCAAATAACATATAACCTACCAGAAAAGCTCCAAAAACACCTAACCCCCCCATTCTTGGTACAGGCTCTTTTTGAATTTTTCTAGCATTAGGCATATCCATTGCCCCCGTATGAATAGCACATTTTTTAGCTAATGGTACTAAAACAACACTAACCAAAAAAGTAATAAATACAACAATTAAAGCATTATGTCCATTAACACTTAGATTCATATCAATCACCCAATAACATATTATATACTATTTTTAGTATAAATCTATGCTTTTTTTCTTCCTTTAGTTTTAGATTTAGTTCTTGCTTTCTTTTTAACAACAGGTAATACTTCAGTCTCATCTCTTTCATATAAATCAAAAGCACTCTCTTCAAAGACTTCATCGTTTAAGAATTCTCTCTGAGCTTTTTTCTCTAAAGCCTTTTTCTTTTTCTTTAACATCTTTTCTTCTTTCTTTGTTTTAGGCTCTTCATCATCTTCAAAACTCTTAGCATTAGCTTTAGCTATATTTCTAAGTATATCAGTATCTGATATTAAAGTAGGATTCTTATCTTTCTTTTTAGGTTCTTCAGCATAATCATCTTCATCTAAATCAATAATATCTTCATTTCTAAATAGAATAGTCTTATCATCAATTGTATCTTCTTCTACTACTTCTTCCTCTTCTATTTCTTCTTCAGCCACAGGTTCTTCTTGCACAACTTGTTCTTCTTCAGAAATAGTATCTATATCAGCTTTTTCATTCGCTTCTTCCTCATCAGCATACTCACTATCTCTATGCTTTTTTATTCTTTTTTCCATATAATTATATAATTCTTCATTTTTTCTTCTTAATCTTATAACATATAATACTAAGATAATAACAAGTAACAAAGCTAATCCAGATAAACAAACAAACACTAAAGATATTAACTTGTAATCCATATCACTTTTCTTACTAACTGGTACTTCTTCCGTAACAGTCCCTATTTCTGTATATTTTAATATAGTCCCTTCTTTAATATCGTAATAATACCAAGACTCTTCTCCATTAATAGTATTAATGCCATAGATTAATACTAAATTATCCTTTTCATCTTTACAATAAACCGTTAAATTCTTCTCAGCAACAGTTATATCTCTAGTTTTTTCATACCCTTTTATAGTGTTTTTAGGTTTTATAGGAACAATAGTAATAGAACTACTACTAATTTGTTCATATAAAGTATATTCCCCATCTTTATACATAAAATAGTTCATATTAGAATCTTGATCTTTTAATACAACTACTATAATACCAGTTTGTTCATTCTTATAAGCTACAACATCTTTATCATCAATTTTAATAGTAGTTGAAGTATACCCTGCAGGTATTTCTAAAGCTCCCTCTTTAGTTACCACTTTATATTCTTTTCCATCGACTTTAACAATTATTGGATTAGCCTCTGCTCTAGTAATTGTAATAGTATAAGTTTTCTTTTTACCATTTTGAGCAGTTACGGTTACACTAAACTTATTAGCTCCCTCATTTAAATCCACAAAATCAATTGGTGTTATTGTCGCCGTCTTATCCTCTAAAAACGCATTAATTTGAACTTTTTCAACATCTCCAGGAACATCTAATGAATACTCTGTTACATCTTTGCTAAATTGAGGCGTAATAGTATAATCCGTTACTTCTAATAATCTTAAGTTATTATTTCCACTCAAATTAGTATTATCATTAATTTGTTTAGTTGCATCTTTAAAATCAGCATTTACTTTAACAGATCCTTTAGATACCTCCATTGGCTGCTCAGTCTCATAATCATATAATAATACTCCATTTAAACCAATAGTATTCTGTGCCACATTATTAGCTTTAAATGTATACTTACTTGTAGTTGAATCCCCTACCGTACCAGAAGAACAAGGACTACTAGGACTAGTTAAAGTTAAATTAGTACTATTATAATCAACACAATACTGCCATGACCCAACCTGTCCTGCACTCTGTCCGACATTTCCAACAGTTACCGTAACAGTAAAAGTATTACCAACGATAACATTGCCAGTACTTGCTGACATTGAAATAGAAGCTGCATTAACCTTTCCCAACCCCAGTAAGAATACTAAAATTGTAATTATAAACACTCTTTTTTTCATATTATATCCTCCTATAATTTACTACTACCAATTATGTGTTTCTTTATCTTTAATAAATCCAAAGCATTTATTTCATTATCAAAACTCGTATCACCCGCAAAAAATTGTGCTCCTTCTAATTTATATACACCTAGTATATGCTTTTTACACTTTAATAAATCTAAAGCTGATATTTCTCCATCTCCATCAATATCACCTCTAACAGCTATATTATAAGTTTTAGATTCTCTACTCCCCGTAATTATAGCCTTATCTAATGTATTCATTTTACCAGAACTCTTATTATCATTATTTGCAGAATTAATAACTGCTTTAGCTCCTTGGTCATTAGCTTTATTAATTATAAAACTAACATCTGTCCCTGGTGAAAAACCAAACATAATATCACCGTTAGTCTTTACTTCCATACCATTAATTACATTATCCACCTTAATCTCGGGACCAACTATGCTATTTCCACCTTCATCTATAACTGTTTCTCTTTCAACAGTAACAACATATGTCTTTTGCGTTCCACTTGGTGCAGTAACTATAATCTTAGCTGTAGCCCTGTTCTCTACAAGTTTTAATACACCAGCTCCACTAACAGTAGCACCAGGATCTTCAGTAACAACTGTTACATTTACATCATCGCTTACAAATGGTGCTTTATAATAATACTCTGTTACATCCCTATCAAAGCCATTAATTAATACATCGTTAACTTTTATTTCTTTAAGATTATTATTATAACTTAAGTCACTAGCACTACTTCCGTTATTACTTGCTCCGCTATCAGTATAAACCGGTATTAAAAAAACAAAATTACTAGCTAATAAACCAGCCTTTGAATAAGCCGAATATATATTCTTTGCTTCTTGAATCGGCGCATAAATATTAGTCATATATTGATGAGAATACTTAGAATAAGTATTATTAGGACCAACATTAAACTTTTCATAGTACAAAGTATTTTGACCACGACTAACATATTGTTCTTTTAAAAACTCCGCCCCTCCCGCTATAGCAAGTTGAGGAGTTGTCCATGGTCTTCCGTAAGACGTCCCTCCAATAAATCCGGCAGCATAAGCAAGTCCTCTTCCAATAGCACCCAAATTCATCGAAGGTAAGGGATAAGCTCCAATATTATAAAAATTATAATATCCATCCAAACTATTTCCTTCATAAGTAGAACTTGTAGTTACAGAAGGATCATTATTTAACTCCGTAGTATAAGTGCCAGTAACTGCTCTATAACGAGGATTAGAAGCACCCTCTTGCTTACTTCTTGCTAACAAATGCAAAGCATTATATCCATACTTATCAGCTGCAGCCTTAAAATCATTCTTATAATTAGCCAAATTCCCTGTAGCAACAGCATTAATAGCTGTATCATTAATAATCGATTTACTACTTTCCAAATCCATATACTGAAAAATCAAGTTTTCAAACAAACCATTTTTAGCATCTAAAAACATTTTAACAACATCTGCATTTACATAATAATAATCAGCTTCTAGAGCAGTTCCGTTTAAATAATAATTACTATTAGAAGTTTGTAATGCACTTAACCACTTTTCTTTTTCGGCCGCCTCTCCCAGGCTAACCCCAGTATTTTCAGCTCTAAATCCCCAAGCAGGATACCTATTATGCAAATAAAATAAATAAGGGCAATAACTTTCAGGGAAGCCATTATTTTTTAAAGAATCGCAATAACTATTATATCCCTCTCCTTGACTCATGCTTGCATCTACATTAATAACTTGTGATTTTGCCACATATCCTATTGAAGAACCATATTCAATCTTATAAACAGTTCCCTGTACTCCAAGCACTTTAACCTTAGTTCCAAAGGCAATTTCTGTTACTTGCGAATTTGACAAAACATTAGGAGCATTATGAACACCTAAAGCATCCGCCATAATCATTCCATTAAAAGGATAATTTTCTGCATAAACATCCTTTACCCCACAAAATAAAGACAATAAGAAAGAAAGTGTAAATAAAGTGACTACATAAAGCTTTTTTTTCATCAATCCCATCCTCCTTTAGTCTATACTAATTAATTATAACACATCAAAGAGCCTATAACAATATTGACAAAAAACGAAGTGTAAAATTGTTTCACCCAACTATTTATGATATAATTGGAACGAATATTAAGGAGTATTAATATGGGAACATTATCAAAAAAGCTTAAAAAAGCTAACAAAATACAAAGATTTTTTTATCATTTCACAATGATAACCTATCTAGCTTGTTTCGGTTATTTCATTTATGGATTACTACAACTAGCAAGAATTGAAACGTTAATAAGAATTATAGTTATTGCCTTTTTTGCAATTTGGTTTTTTATATATATTCTAGCAGGAGCAATAACAATAATAAGTAAAAAGAAGAAAACATTCATATTCTTAACTATTTTTAGTTTATTACTATGCCCATTATTTGTATTATCTTCATTTTATATTAATAAAGTATTCAGCTCAATAAGTATAATGAATCGTAATACCGTAACATATACAACTAATTTAATTAGCCTTAAAGATAGTAAAATAACTAAAAATGGCATAATCGGTATGATCAAATCTAAAGAAGACATCGAAGGAAACCTACTAGCCAAAAAACTTATAGAAAAAGAGAAATTAAATAACAAAATTGAATACTACGATGAATATACAAAAATGTTACAAGACCTATACAACGGAGAAATTGAAGGATGCTTTGTCTCAAGTAACTATGCTATTATTTTTGGAAACACAGATGATTTTGCTAATATAGAAGATGAAGTAAAAGTTCAATATTCATATAGCGAAGATATGAAAAACGCTGACAATAAAACTACAAATAATAAGGGGAAAGACTTAACAGAACCATTTACTATTTTACTAATGGGTGTTGATTCAGAAAAAGACGGGTTAAAAGCTAACCAAGCCTTCAATGGAGATACTCTAATCCTAGTTACTTTTAATCCTAAAACTCTAAATGCGACTATGTTTAGTATTCCAAGAGATACATGGGTACCAATAGCTTGTAACAACAATCGAGAAAATAAAATTAATTCCTCAGCCGCCTATGGATCAAGCTGTGTAATTAAAACTATTCAAAATTTAACAGGAATAAATATTGATTATTATGCCAAAGTAAACTTCAAAGGCGTTGTAGATTTAGTTGATTCTCTTGGTGGTGTAACAGTCGAAGTTGAAAGACCAGATTTCTGGTATATAGAAAATGGTAAAGTATACCAAAACAAAGTATGTGAACAGGATTCTAATCGTCGCTTCGGAAAAGATATAGTTTGTATGGATTTGGGCTTACAAACACTTACAGGAGAACAAGCACTAGCCTATGCCCGCTGCCGTCATCTATATGCAATATCAGACATTGCTCGTAACCAACATCAACAACAAATCATTGAAGCTATTGTTAAGAAAATAAAAGAACTTAAGAATGTCTCTGATTTTGAAAAAATACTAAACGCTGTATCACGAAATATTGAAACTAATATAAAAACAAATCAAATGTTGTCACTATACAACGTCGCCAAAAATATGCTATCTGACAAAACAGGAACCAAAAACCTATCAATTCAAAAAACATATTTAGCTTACTACAACTTAGGATTATCATATACTTCAGCATTAGGTTACTATAAAGAGTCACTAAATGAAATTGTTAAAGCAATGAAAGTAAACCTAGAATTAGAAAAACCAGAGATTATTAAAACATTTGAAATATCATATAGCGAAAATTATACTACCCCATTAATTGGTTATGGTATAACTGGTAATAAAAAGCAAGTAGTACCTAATTATATAGGTTATGATAGTAACTATGTTAGTAACTGGTGCCAGAACAATGGTATATCTTGTTACTTCAATAGAGTCGATAGTGCTGCCCAAAATGGTCAAATACTAACCCAATCAGTATCAGGAGTACTATTAGACAGCATTAGTTCAATATCTTTTAGTGTAAGTAATGGTTCAGAATCTAATCCCGAACCAATTGCGGAAAAAGAAAACAAAGTAATTCCTAAAAAAGAAGAACCAAAAGAAGAACCAAAAGAAGAGCAAAAAAAGGAAGAACCAGAACCAATTGTTGAACCAGAAAAAAAAGAAGAAAAAGAACCAGAAACTCCTTCATCTAATGAGGAGCAAAAGAAAAAAGAAGAAGAAACTACAGAAGAAATAATAACAGATTAAAAGTACCATAGGTACTTTTAATTTTTCAAAAAAAGAAGTGAATAATATGAAAATAGAAATATTTAAAACAGAAAAAGACATCAATAATACAAAGATAGCTATATTAGCAGATATTCATTATTGCCATAATTATAAAAAAGTGATCCTAGGCAATATTGAAAAACAATTATCGCACGAAAAACCCCAATACCTGATTATAGCTGGAGACATATTAGACAAATCTAATTACGAATACCAAGAATTAATAGAGTTCTTCAAAAGAATTAGCGAGAAAATAACCATCATAGCTATACTGGGAAATCATGACTTCTATTATCAAAAAAACAAAAAAGAAAAGATTTGTCAATTAAACGAGAAATTTATAAAAAGCCTAAAAAATATAAAAAACACATATTTATTAAGAGATGAAAAAATAATTATTAATAATATCTGTTTTTATGGCTTCGATTTATCCTATAATCATTATGAAAAAGACAAAGAATCCTACTCTAGCTTCTGCCAAGAAATATCCAAGCTAAAAACTAGTTTGGATGATAATTATTACAATATAACAATTATTCATAGTCCTGTTAATATTTATAGATATATTAGGAACAATCCAACTTCACACTTATCCAAAAGTGACTTAATAATATCTGGCCATACTCACAACGGAATACTTCCCTACTGGTTTACTAACATTACAAACAAACTATTTAAAAGCAATCGCTCTTTAATATCACCATACAGATTAGTATTCCCTAAATACGCTCAAGGAAGAGTCTATAAACCAATAGATGGGATAATCTATGAAGGCTTAATAAAACTAAGTAAATCATCTAATTTTTTTTCAAACTTCGACTTTTTGTTTCATAAAACAATTCAAATCATTGAAATAAAAAAAGAACCTTAATTCAAGGTTCTATTTAAATGCATCTAATTTAGGTTGATATTCAACAATACTCCACCTATTACCATCTTCTTTAGCTACAACAACACTACCTTCATTATCGTAGCCCATATCATTTTCATAAGTCCACACCATGTTTACAACATATACCTTATCAACATCTTTAACACACTTATTACTAGCTGTTTTACTTACCACAAATCCTTCTCTACAAGATCTAGCATTCGTAGTCTCATCTACCGTTATATCTTCAATAAATGTATATACATCTTCATTAGTATCCTTAACCTCAATTGCCTTTACTGTCGGTAAATCTTGTTTTCTATCTCCATATGTATCATCTTGTACATTAGAATACAAAGTATCCATTACCTTTAAATCATACATATCAACCTTAGTATTATAAAAGAATTCTCTTCCACCAACATCATACTTATTAACTTTAGAACTAAGAGTATAAAGATCTATTATAAATAATTTAGCAACTTGTTCAGCATAACCTTTTTCATCTATCTCTTCTTTATTAAGAATCTTTTTCAAAGCCTCGTATTCTTTTTTAAACAACTCACTATCTCTATCGCTTATACTATATCCATAATTATCAATAGTATCTAAAACTTTTACATCTATTTTCTTTTTGCCATGTAATGATAAATAATATCTATATCCAAAGTATCCGCCTGTTCCCAATAAAACTAACACAATCAAAACAATTATTATTATCTTAGCTTTATTACTCTTCTTTGTTTTAATCTTTCTTAATTTCTTACTCATCTTATCATTCCTATTCTTCAACTATATTGATATTATCTCCTTCTTTTTTTATCAAATCATGAACAATAATATCATTAGAAACAGACAATATATCCTCTGCTTGCTCCTTTATATTTTCCAAATAATCCTCTTCTATTATAACATTTTCTTTTAGAATTAAATAGTTATTAGCACTACTACTATAATAAACACTATTAGTAACAAAATTACCATTTGGAAAAACGACAAAATTATTATCTTTTACATCATATATATCATGACCAAGAGCATATTTATTAGAGAATCCCATCATATTACCCAAAGTAGGCATTACATCATACATACCCATAGTATTCTCATTAACCCTTTTAATCTTTCTTGCTACTCCCTTATTCTTTGTCCAGAATACTAGCGGAGTCCTCCTATTAATCTCATGTCTAAAATTATTATAATCATAATATCCTTCATCGCCCTCTTCATAAACTTCTCCAGTTTTAACATCATAATTATAATAATAAACATATTCATTCTTATTTAATCTAGCATCATGATCCCCATACAATACAAAAACAGTATTATTATAGTATTCACTATTATTAACATAATCAATAAAAGTTCCTAAAGCCATATCAGCATAATGAGCACTAATTAAATAGTTACCAAGTTTAGTCCCCTCTAAATAATCATCTTTCTTAGTAGTCTTCTCACCCGTTTTTTCATCTATTACCTCGTAAGTATTAGTTAAATCTAATTTACCAAAATAATCATATAACTCAGGATTATAATCCGTAGCGGCAAACGGAGAATGATTAGACAATTGAATTAAAGTCCCCATGTATTTTTCATGACTATTCTCAATCTCTTCTAATTTTGGCTGCATTTGAGCAAAGAAGTCAACATCATTTAGCCCAAGTCCCAACCATCTAGGATCGGTTTTATCACCAACATCAAACTGGTCTTTAAAAATCATTTCTTCATATCCTAAACTAGGATGCATATTATTTCTATTCCACATCGTAGAACTATTAGCATGAGCACTAAAAGTATAATACCCCTTATCTTTAAGTAGTTTTTGTATAGTAACATAATCTCTATTATAATAGCTAACAAATACAGTACCACTACTAGCAGGCATTAAAGAGGTTCCCCAAGTAAATTCAGTATCAGAACTAGTGCCAACACTAATCTGAGGATAAAAATTATTAAAGTACATTCCCTCTTTAACTAATTTATTTAAAGTAGGAGTAATTTCCTGATTATTAATCTTCAAATCAACTAAATAGTTTTGAATACTCTCTAAATGAACAAAAATAACATTCATTCCTTCAAATACATTAGTATATTTATTATTCTTTTTATTTTCAACTTCTTTAAATCTATTAGCATAATACTCTTTAAACTCTCTAGCTGCCTCATCATATCCGAATAAAGAACTAATTTTTGGCGTCAAACTTTGAACCAAATCATTCCCCTGATACAATACTATACCAAACCTCTGAACTATCAATTCTCTATTCCATTGTTTAACAAGCCTAGATGCGTCAGCCGAAGTAATACTAACCAGTGTAAAACAAAGAACAATCACACCAGCAAGTATTGTAGAAGAAAAAGATTTTTTACCCTTTTCTATTTTAGATACATAAAAATAATAATTATCATTCAAATATGACTTATGAATAAAATGAAACAACGCGGGAAAAACAAGATAAATAAAGTCAATGATTCTAAACTTCTCTACCAAAGAGTCTCCAACAGTTTCAATCTGTGTAACTGTTGTAAGTAAACTAAAAGAAACAAAAGAAGTATAAAATATATAATATATAGAATTTATTATACAAGCAATTGTAATTATTATTAACCAATTACGATAATATTTATATCTTTTATTGGGTTTAAACAAAAAACCAAAAGAGCCAATAATTATTATTAAGGCTAAATCACTAATAAAAGGTTTATAATCCAATACATTCTTTATTGTATTAGCCCTTATAATAACAGTTTCTATCATTGCAAAAAGTACAAACACAATAAAGAGTTTATTTGTAGCAAAATAAGAAACCACTCTTTTGCGATTTTTCTTAATAAAAGTCGAAATCTTCTTTTTCAAAACAATCCCTTCTTCGTTATCTAATTATATCAAAACTATCAATATCAATCAATATTGATAAATATATACCCAAATAGGCACTTTTTCAAACTTTTTACTTGCCATTTTCCTTATTTAATGATAAAATTCATCTATACGCAGGTGTAGTACAACGGTTAGTATACAACCTTGCCAAGGTCGAGATGGCGGTTCGATTCCGCTCACTTGCTCCATATGAAAGAATCGTCGAAATATCGACGTTTTTTTATTGCAAAAAACTAACTCATAGAGTTAGTTTTTACTTGCTTTAATAAATGAATCAAATAATGGGTGTGGTTTAGTAGGTCTAGATTTAAACTCAGGATGAAATTGACAAGCTATAAAATGTTTGTGCTTTGGTAATTCAATTATTTCCACTAAATCAGCTTGGTCATTCTTACCAGAGAAGACCATACCATGTTTTTCCAAAATTTCTTTATATTTATTATTAAATTCATAACGATGTCTGTGTCTTTCTAGTATTTTATCTTTCTTATAATCAGCATATGCTAATGAATCTTTAACTAATGTACATTCATAATTTCCTAATCTTAAAGTACCACCCATATTTACAACACTCTTTTGATCACTCATTAAATCAATAATAGGATTTTCACATACTGGATTAAATTCAGTTGAATTAGCATCTTTAATACCACATACATTTCTAGCAAATTCTATTACTGATAGCTGCATACCTAAACATAAACCTAAATAAGGAATATTATTCTCTCTAGCATATGTAATAGCCTTTATCATTCCTTCAATTCCACGACTTCCAAATCCTCCAGGAACAATAATACCCTTAGAATTCTTAAATACTTCCTTCAAATCAGCATCTTTTTCTAATTGTTCAGAGTCAACCCAGTTAATATTTACTTTAACATTATGTTTATAACCGGCATGATGTAAAGATTCTACAACAGATATATAAGCATCATGTAACTCAGTATATTTACCAACTAAACTAATCTCAATTTCATTCTTTAAATTATCAACTGTTTTAATTAGCTTTTTCCAATAATCAATGTTAGCTTCTCTAATTTCTAAACCGAACTGTCTTAAAATTATTTCATCTATCCTTTGTTCATAATAGTTAATAGGAATATCATAAATATTCTTAACATCAATAGAATCAATAATATTTTCAACTGGGACATTACAAAACATAGATAGTTTTTCTTTCATAGCCTGTGTTGTATTAAAAGGTGCTCTACATACTAAAGCATCAGGTCTAATACCTAGATTTCTTAAATCTCTAACACTATTTTGTGTGGGTTTAGTTTTTAATTCATTAGAACCATATATATACGGTATTAAAGTACAATGTACAAAGAAAGTATCACTTTGTCCTTTTTCATATTGAATCTGTCTAATAGCTTCTAAAAAACATTGTGATTCAATATCTCCAACCGTTCCACCAATCTCTGTAATAATAATATCTGCACCACTAGTATTACCAGCTTCGTAAACTTTATTTTTTATTTCATTAGTAATATGTGGTACCACTTGAACAGTTGCTCCTAAATAATCTCCATGTCTTTCTTTATCTATTACCGATTTATAAATCTTACCACTAGTTATATTAGACGTATAATTTAATTCTTCATCTATAAATCTTTCATAATGACCTAAATCAAGATCTGTTTCACAACCGTCATAAGTAACAAATACCTCTCCATGTTGAATGGGATTCATTGTTCCTGGATCCACATTAATATAAGGATCAAATTTCTGCATAAATACTTTGTAACCTCTAGCTTTCAATAACAATGCAATAGATGATGCTGTTATACCTTTACCTAACCCTGAAACAACGCCCCCTGTGACAAACACATACTTCGACATAACTCTACCTCCAAAAAACATATTTCAATTATAAAACCATATGTTCATCAATATAATTCTTAAATTGAACCAAAAAAAATGATATAATTATGAAGAAGCCCCCTATAAAGGCCTTTTTTAAAAATGTAAATAAAGAGTTTTAAATAAAAAAATATAAGTTTCTTCAGTAAACGAATATGTTATTTGTCCAATAATATATGGATTAGTATTTATCTATTTGTGCAATTGTTTGAGAAATTATTATTAAGAAGATATCTAAATTTTCAAAATAATCGTAATATTAAGATATTCCAATCTAGGTGGGAGTACAGATTCCCACTTTTTATTTTAGTGACTTTTCTTTTGTCAAAATGTATGTTATATTTTATATAGCAATTGAGAATCTTGATTGCCTTATATAACGTGATATTTTGCATATATATGACAAAATGTCGCTCCATTTAGAAATACAATTAGTCGAAAGACTAATTTTTTTGTGCATCGGACTCCACGTGTCAGGCTTGGAAGTCATACAAAGACTATCCTACAAAGAAAGGATGGTATTTATGGTAAATATTATTAAGCAAGAAGTTGTTATTGAAGAATCATTAAAAAAGAAGTTAGAACTAATATGTGAGTTTTCTAACACTACTTTAAAAATCATAAATGGTAGTATAAGAAAAATTGATAGAACTAACTTAATTTATATTGAACCACATAGAATAATAATTAATGGTATGGATTCAAAACTAAAAGAAAAGAAGATTTAAAAAGGTTAAATTATCAGTATGAGCATAGATACAACGATTTAAATGAAAAAACTGATTATCTTATTAATCACTTAAACAAAGTCTTTCAAAAATTACCAGGATTTATTAAAACAATAGTTGACCATTTATTTTATCATAGTGGCTTAGGTTTAAATATTTTAAACAACAATATGATCAAGAAGTTAAAAGAAAAGAACAAAGTATATTTAAAGGATTTAATTTATTTAATAAGAAAGAAATTGAAAAAGCAACTAAACATATTAACTATGAAATGAAAGAATCGACTGAAGGTTTTTATACTGATAAAAAAGATAAAGAAAAAGACGATGTCTTTGAAAGATAAGCTATCGCCTTTAGTTTTATTTATCTTTTATTTCAGATTCATATAATTTTTTATATTGTTTGCACCTTTTTAATAGTTGATCATGTGATCCAGAATCAATTACTTTCCCGTTATCAATAAAGAAAATCTTATCGCAATTTAAAATTGTTGAAAATCTATGAGCAATGATCATAATAGTATATTCATTTTTAAGATTATCTATAGCTTCTTGAATCTGTTTTTGCGTTTCATTATCTAGCGCACTCGTTGCTTCATCGAATAAAATTATTTCAGTTTTTTGAATTAATGCTCTAGCAATAGCTAACCTCTGTTTTTGTCCACCAGATAGCATAACTCCACCTTCACCAACAACTGTATTATATTTTTGTGGTAGTGTTTCAATAAACTCATCTAAACATGCCATTTTACAGGCTTTTTTCATTTCTTCGTCAGTTAAATCTTTTTTTATTATTTTTAAGTTATCTTTGATACTCATATTAAATATGTATGGATTTTGACTTATAACCGATATATTACTTCTAAGAGAATCTCTATCTAATTCTCTTATATCAATATCATCGATTAATATTTTTCCATTGTAATTATCATATAATTTGCACAATAAAGAAAATATTGTAGATTTTCCTGCACCACTTTTTCCAACGAAAGCCACTGTTTCATTAGCTTTAACCTTAAAACTCATATTATTTAAAACATTTCTTTCATTATCATAGGAAAAAGAAATATCACGAAATTCAAAATCGCCATTAATTGCATCTAAATGCAATTTTCCAAATTTTTCTTTACTAAATTTTTTCTCATCCATTATTGAAAAAATTCTATCACAAGAAAGATTGAATCCTTTTATAGTTTTAATTAATAATCCGCTGTTTTTGATAAAATCAGTTACTTTAGCCATAGAATTGTATAATATAATTGCAATTGCAATTTCCATCATGCCATTATATATCAATAATGCTATTAAAGAAACTAATAAGAATCTATATGTAAAGACAGAAAGCCAAAAAATATCTTCCCATTTTCTATTTGTGTCATCAAGTTCATATCTTTTTTGATTCAATACTTCTACTTTTGAATCTAGTATATCTTTAAAACTATCATAAGCATTTAAGATTTTAATATCTTTTGCACCTCTTACAGTTTCACTAATAAAACTAGTAGTTTTCTCATTTTCTTCTTTAAATGCCTTATCTTTAATAGAATAGTTCTTTTCTTTATACAAAGCTATTATAAATATAATTAAAGTACATATTACAAAATATAAAAAAGCAATTTTATTCAATATAAATATAGTTACAAAAATACCAATATCTGATAATAATTGTCCTAAAACTTGTATTAAATCTTTAAATAATGTTGCTAAACTACTTGTATCACTAGTTATTCTTTGAATGAACAAACCAGAACTATTTTTATCTAGGCATTCTTTTTTTATTGTTAATATTTCTTCACTCAATGAGGATTGCAAACTAGTAAATAGATTTTTGTATATTTTTTGGTAACAACCTCTTAAAAAATAATAAATTGTATTATGTGATAATTCAATGGCATAAACAAGTAAAGCAGTTAAGAATAAACCTATCATATCATTGCTTGTCAATTTTATAATTACTTTAGCACTTAATAAAATAACAGATATTCTAATAGCAACAAATAATACATTATAAATAATACATTTAAAAATTAGAAATTTATTACTTTCGGCATATTTCCATAACTTTTTAAAATTTCTAATAAACAATTTCATATTGTGATCACTTCCTGTACTAAATTATATCATTAAATTAATTATTTTCATCACACCATTAAATTCTTTATTCTTATCATTTATATTGACCCAAGAACTCAAACCTAATCCTAAATTACTAGAACTTATTAAAAAAGAGGAAAAAATTATCAAAATATTTTAATCCTCTTTTTATATTTTTCATAATAGGGGAGTAAAAGTCGTGTCTAGCCAGCACTGAATTTATACTCCCGCATAAATTCTACTATGGGAATTCCCATACCCTTTATCCTATTTTTTGTTTTCTTTTTGAAACTATATTAGTTAATATAATAAATATTATTGAGAACCCC
>CADCFX010000015.1 GCA_902800945.1 uncultured Erysipelotrichaceae bacterium
GAAGAATTGGGATTGACATATTTAGATGAGGATGGTAAAGAACAGGTGCCAACCATGGGATGTTATGGTATTGGTGTAGGTAGAGTATTAGCATCTATAATAGAGCAGAATAATGATGAGAATGGGATGATATTGCCAATGAGTATTGCTCCATATCAAGTGGCTTTAGTACAGATTGATATGAAAAATGAAGATCAGACGAATTGTGCAGAGTTTGTTTATAATGAATTGTTAGCTGAAGGAATTGAAGTTTTATATGATAATCGCGATGAAAGAGCAGGGGTAAAGTTTAAAGATATGGAATTAATAGGTATCCCTTTAAGAGTTGTTGTAGGTAAAAAGATTGGTGAAGGGCTTGTAGAATTAAAGTATAGAAAGACTGGAGTTATAGAAGAAATTGGTATTAAAGAACTAATTGGTAAAGTCAAAAAAATTGTAAAAGACGGCTTAAAATAAGTCGTTTTTTTTGATATACTTATAATATGGTGATGGTTGGCATGAAAGATTATTTTAATAGATTTTGTATATATTATTTAAACCATTTTAATAAGTCTTATTATAAAAAGATTATAAAGGAAGCAAAAAAAAATAATGTCGATTATGAAAAAATAGATATAGCTGCAAAGGAGTATACTAGTAAACTTAAAGAAAAGTTGAATGAGTTTAATTGTAGAGGTTTGAAAAAAGATACTTATGAAATGATTAATAGGTATATAAAGATAAAGGATGATATGGACGAAGAAGATAAAAAAGTATACTTGGAAATACTTAGTAGTCTTTGTAGAATATATGGCATTAATTTAAGGGATGAACTAAAAGATTATGTAACTGAATTGATGCATCCTGAGGATGTGTTTAAGGAGCTAGTTAAGTGTTATTTAGAAGATAAAGCAAAAGAAGAGATAGATAGAGTTAGAGTAAGGTGTAAATTAGAATACTTTGCTGATGTTGAAGAAAGAGCAAGTGCTTTAGCTAAAGATACTAAAAAAATGTGTAAAAAGTTTAATTATATTATAAATGGAAAAAATAGTATAAATGAAGCTATTAGTAACTATATTTTAAATAAAGATGATTATACTAATGATGATAAGAGCGAAATATTAAATGTTTTGGCTTTGGTTTCTAGAATATATGATATTAATCTACGAGAAGAAATAGAAAAAAGCTACAAGGATAATCATAAAGATAACTCTTTAATTAAGAATGCTAGTAATCCTCTTGATAATAAGGTGTTGTTGATAGCCTATTTGTTTCAAAAATATCATAATTGTAATTTTAATATAAGATATTTGGTGATTCCTAATTATTATAATAAGAATAAATGTAAAGAAGTGGATTATACAAATATACAAGCTAAACTTATTAAAAAGATAATAACTATTTATTTAGATAAAATAAATAATTATGGGACACAAGATATAAATCCGTTGTATATTAATACACTTAGTATAGATGATATGACTAGAATAGATGATATAGAAGAAGATGCAATCGTTTCTTTTATAGAGTATGTTAATAAAGGTATAGAGGAAGATATTGTTATTAGAAAGTTAGAAATGAGTGATGTTCTATATCATTTTTTAGTATTTCTTGTTAATTCTACAGATATTTATAATGCTAATATAGGTAGTGCTGATAATAATTTGTTTATGATTAATGGTGATGAGGATAATATTGCTATTTATATTGGAACTGATGGCGCTGAAAAATCATTAGAATTCTTAGCTAAATATATAATTAAATGTATAGAAAACAATGTTAGTTATAATATGATTAATAAATGGGAAATGACGAATCATGAGAGAACAATTCTATTGGCGAATAAAGAATCTTTATATTTAAAAATGGATATTTTAGATGAAATGGGAAAGGAATATGAGGCGATAGTTAATACTTTTGATAAACCAATTGTATCTAGCGCGTGTTTGGAGAACAAATATTATGGTGTTAGTTTTTATAAAATAGGGGATTTAGAATATAATGATTTTTTTGATAGTGTAGCGGAAGTGGCTTATTATAGAGTTTTGGGGAAATTAGAAGTTAATAAAATTCATAATGAAGATAATTTAAAAATAATAAATAGTTTTATATCTTTAAAGAGTGTGGAAGGTAGTAATCCTCTTGAGGCCGTATACGATGGAAATAGTTTTAGTAGTATCAAAGATATTATTAATAGATATATTACGGAAATTAGTAGTTCTTTAGATGTATATTTTAGTAGTGAAGATAAATTGCAACTATTTGTTGATGAGTTTAGTAAAAGTATGATGTATATAGCTAATGTTTGTAGGGGAAAAAAGAAAAATAGTAAATCTAATATAGCAATTAGTGATAATGATGTTGTTTAAATAGAATTTATTAGAATAAAATGATATAATCGTATAGTAGGTGATTATTATATGGCGTCAGCAATTATTCATTTGTGTGTTGCAAAAGAAGTTAATAAAGTATTAGGTATGGATGAAAAATTGTTATTTTTAGGAACAATTGCTCCTGACTTATCTAAGCAGATAGGGCAAACTAAGGAGATAAGTCATTTTTTAGATCATTCTAATGAGGATAATATTCCTAATATAGATAGATTTCTTAATAAATATAAAGATGAATTAGTAAAGCCGTTTGAAATGGGATATTTTATTCATTTATTAACAGATAAGTATTGGTTTAGAGATTATATATATAATTATATAGAAAGGTATGCTATAGAAAGTGGTAGAAAAGATATTACAGAATCGGCTTTAGTAAGGCTGATATATGATGATTATACTAATATAAATATAGACTTAATTGATAAATATGGATTATCCTTGGAGTTGTTTTATGAAGAGTTTAAATATCCTACTAGTAAAATAATAGAAATACCGATGGATAAATTACCTATTATAGTTGAAAAGATGGGGATTATAATTGAAGAAAGTAAACAAGAAAAAACCTTTATTTTTGATACCTATGATATAGTTAAATTTATTGATGAAACAGTTAAGTATATTATTAAAGATATTCAAATGTTAGGATTAAATAAGGTATCACAAGAGTGATACCTTTTTTATCCATTTATTAAGTAAAGAACAAATATGCTTAATCCTATTAATATTGCTGCTATTGTAACAAATATTGAAACTAAATTTAGATAACCGCTTGAATTTTGATATTCTTCTACTTTCGATTTAGAAACTCCAGCGGGCAAAAATGTTCTAGCTTCTCCTCTGCCTTTTGTTTTATTGTTGTATTCTTCGCATATTCTTCTTCCTTCAGCAATAATCCAATTATCAGTTGCGGTTAGATTTCCATTGAGTTCTAAATTAGTTAAATATTTGTCTAGCTCACTTATAGCTGCGTCTATTCCGAGGGTATCATTATTGATGGCATCTTCAAGTCTTTTAAAGTATCCATCCCAGTCAAATTCTTGGTAATTGTTGTTCATACTATCTACCTTCTTATAAAATATATGATAGCATAAAATAATCTGTTTTAAAATATAAATTATGATGTTATAATACCATTGTGATTGTCATGAAAAAGGAATTAAATGAAAAATTTATCAGGGAATTATCTAAGAAAAAGAATGAGCCAGAGTGGATGTTAGAATTTAGATTAAACTCTTATAAAAAGTTTTTGGAATTAGACAATCCTGATTTTGGACCTAAGATAGATATAGATTTTTCGAAAATTAATTATTATAAGTCGGATGTCGATAAAATAACAAATGATTGGAAAAGAGTTAATTGTAGTATTAGAAATAGTTTTGATAAACTCGGAGTTATTGAAGCTGAAGAAAAATATCTTGGAGGAGTTACTAATCAATTTGAATCCGAAGTAGTATATCATAATCAAAAGGTTGAAGAAGGAGTAATTTTTACTTCTACTGATGAGGCTTTGAAGAGATATCCGGATTTGTTTAAAGAATATTTTAATAGTTTAGTTAAGTATGATGAAAATAAGTATACTGCATTAAATGGGGCAGTATGGAGTGGTGGATCTTTTATATATGTTCCTAAAGGTGTAAAAGTAGATAAGCCTTTACAAAGTTATTTTAGGATTGAGACGGAGTCTTTAGGGCAATTTGAAAGAACAATTATTATTGTTGATGAAGGAGCTGATTTGTCTTATATAGAAGGGTGTACTGCTACTCAGTATAGTATTGCTTCTCTTCACGCTGGTGTAGTAGAAATATTTGTTAAAGATGGGGCTCATTGTCGTTATTCTACTATTCAAAATTGGTCCACTGATGTGTATAATTTAGTAACTAAAAGAGCTATTGTTTATGATAATGGAATTATGGAATGGGTAGATGGGAATATAGGAAGTAAAGTTACTATGAAATATCCTTCTTGTATATTAGCTGGAGATGGAGCAACAGGTAATTCAATATCTATAGCTTATGCTAAAGAGGGACAATATTTAGATGCTGGAGCTAAGATGATTCATTTAGCACCAAATACGAGAAGTAATATAGTAAGTAAATCAATTGCGGAAGGTGGAGGAATTAGTAATTATAGGGGAACTACTAAAATAACTAAGAAAGCGTTAAATTCAAAAGCTAGTGTTAAGTGTGATACAATAATTTTAGATGGTATTAGTAAAAGTGATACATTTCCTAAAAATATAGTTGGTAATTCTTCTTCAATTTTGGAACATGAGGCGACAATATCTAAAGTTTCTCAAGAAAAGATGTTTTATTTAACTAGTAAGGGGTTAAGTGAAAATGCTGCTAAAGAATTATTAATTATGGGATTTATTAGTGATTTTAAAAAAGAATTACCAATGGAATATGCAGTAGAGTTGAATAGATTATTAAAAGAGTAATATTTGTGTTGTTATTAGGTGTATGATATTATATGCCTAATATTTTTTTGGGGGAAGTGATAATTATGGAGAACTTGCTTGGGTGGAAAGCTTTAAATAAATATGCATCTGCAATTAATCTTATTCGTCCACTAAAAGAGAATTCTCAATTTGGTTCTTTAGTGGTGGACAAAGATATTTTAAACTGTATATTGAATGAAATTCCTATTAATTATGATAATATTGATAAAGCAATATATATTTATATTAAGACCTGTTATGAGTTGCACTTTTCAATAAGATTTATTCTTTATGATGATATAATTCTTTATAATAGTGTTTTTCCAGATCCTCAAGCAGATATTTCTATGCTAAATAGTGATTTTAAGGATACTGAGTGTTATAGAACTAGTTTGTTGCTGCAGATTCTATATAAAGAATTTTTGGGCATAGATTCTTGTATAATCGCACCAATAGGAGATGTTTTAAACCCATTTGAGTGGATGAACCGCGGGTATGGTTGTTCGCATCGCCTTTTAGTCTTTAAATCAGGAGAATATGTTGTTGAAGCCGATACTTCTATATCAACACTAGGAGGATTAAATGATTTATATAATGTGAAAACCTTTACGAAATTAGTAGGTTTAAATTGTATTAATAATGATGATGAAACAGTAAAAGATTTTAATAATAGAGTCAGGAGGGTATATAAAGAATTTTTTGATAGTTTAAGGAAGAAAAAAATGGTTCCGAAAGAAATTAATGCTAAATATATAAGGGATGCGCAGACTAGGGATGCGTTTATTAAACATTATGCTAATAGAACTTTCGATGATAGGTTTAATATTTTTGGTAATGCTTTGGCTAAATCGCCGTTTAGTAACGTTGAATTTCTTTCTTCGGTTTTGACGTCTGGGAAAAACATGTTTAAGGAAGAGGAACGGAGATTACGCAAGGAAAGGTTTAGTGTTTATTTTATTAAAAGGCGTATAAAAAATAAATCTTTATATATGGGGCCATATTTTGATATGCATGATGATTTCGATTGGGAGGTTGTAGTTGTGATAAATAGTAAAAATGGTGGAAATATATATCAAGAAGAGGGGACAAAGTATTATATGTATGATAAGACTTTGCGAACTTTAATCGAGATATCTCCGACAGAATTATCATCCAAAATGTATGAAGAGTATTTTCCAATCAATGGTTTTACTTTACCTTTTGATAATTTCGGCTTTGGAGATGAAGAAGATGATGTGGCTTTTGGGGCTGGACAACCATATTGTTTTAAATAAAAAAATTATAAAAGTCTAAAAAAGTATAAAAAGAGCTCAAAAAAGTTTTTTGGGCTTTTTAAATGGCTTAAAAAAGAAATGGGTATTATATATATTGTTTTTTTGATAAGAAAATAAATATTAATCTGTTTTTTTTCCTGTTTGTAATAGCTTTTAGATTTTGCTAGGATGGTTGGCGAAAGGAGGGATGGAATGTTAAATCAAGTGATATTGGTAGGAAGGTTAACTACTGATCCACAAGCAGAAACAACTGATAATGGTAAAAAGTTTTCTCATATAACACTGGCGGTTCCTAGGAGTTTTAAGAATTCGGAAGGAATATATGAAACTGATTTTATACGTTGCACTTTGTTTAGTGCTATAGCAGCTAATACTTCTGATTATTGTAAGAAGGGAGATATAGTTGGGATAAAAGGACGTTTACAGGTTAGTTCTTATAGTGATGAAAATGGAAATACTAAATATTCTACAGATGTTATTGCTGAAAAGGTCACTTTTTTGACCAGTAAAGCCAGTGAATTAAAAGAAGAAGAGGAATAAAAAGTAAATAATTGAATGTGTTATCACTTATTTTATATCTGTTATATCCCTTAAAGTTTATAACACATTCTTATCTTAGTTCAATTGTTCATTAGTTTGCTCCCCAGAATAAACTAAATGTAAAGAGACTTAATCCAGGTGATTAGGTCTTTTTTTTCTTTGGGGGCTTTTGAGGCCTTTATTTTAGAATGATAAACGGTGATGTAAAGTTTTTGACGCTAAAAAAGCCGAACGTTTGGAGTGGCGAACAAAAGTTGTTAAAAAAAGAATATGTTTGCTTTTAATAAAAAAAAATATTTGCTAAACTTTATTAAGGTAGAGAAAATTTTTGGTAAAAGGAGAGATGTAAATGAAAGTACAATACCTGGGTTCATGCGCCCAAAAAGACATTGAAGAAAGGGCTAGAATGGTTGCGACAGCGGCCGGCTTGTCGCGATATGATGGGACAGTAACCCAATTATATGAATCGCGAAATGATTATGATAAAAATATCAAATTAATAAAAAGAGTGTTCGGGATGGGGCATACTTCTATTGTTGAACATGATTATTTGGTTTTTGCTTTAGAGGATGTTACTCCTATTATTGAACAGATTATAATAGGCTATAGGTTGACCTCTTTTACGATTAAGTCACGAAGAAATGTTGATTTTGAAAAAGTTGGTTTTTATACTCCTGAGTTTAAGACGGAAAGTGGTATATTGCTACCTAATAATGCTGCTTTACAGTGCGAATATCAGGAATATATGAACGGCCTTTTTAGGCGTTATGGCAACCTTGCTAATGCTCATATTCCATTGGAGGACTGTAGATATGTTTTGCCATATTCATATCATAGTAATATTATTATGGGATGTGATGCTAACGAATTGTATAAGATGGTTGGTGATTTGTTATATGGCAATGTTTCTCGTATTACGGAAGTTAGAGAGTTAGGAGAAAAACTTGAAAAATTATTCAAGACTTATGCTCCTTATGTTGCGAATGTATTAGATGGAGAAGAAAATAAAGCCTATTATAAAAACCATATGGGTTTTGTTCAAGAGTTAGTTCGAGCTAATAAAGGAACTGATTATTTGGCAAATGTTAAATTGTTAGATAAGGTGAAAATGGATAGCTATACTCCAAATCCGGATAGAGAAATATTAATTTCATCTTTGCAATATATGACACAGTTAAGTGGGGATGAGTGTTCTATTCTTTTGGATTCATTACGTGATAAAGAAACTCTAAAAAGATTTATAGAAATTGCGCTATCTAATCCAGTAGATGATGAAACACGTAGTACTCTTGAGGAATTATATAATTCTGAAAATCCTGACTTTATGGGAACAATGATGCGGAAAATAATGGAGAGCAAGAATAATAGGGAACTTGAACATGCTTTATTTAAATTTCAGATACCTATATCTTTGGCGGTTTTAACACATTATACAAGACATAGAATGCATTCTTTATTAGTACCAAATTTTTTTCCTTTATGGAACTTTGATAATTATATTATTCCAAGTACAATTGCTAAAGAAAATGAAGATTATTATAGGCAAATATATGCTTATAATAAAGAAATGATGGAAAAGTATAGAAATTGTGGTGTTAGAGATGAAGATTTGGTATATTTTTATTTATCTGGTCATGCTTGTAATATAACTACGGTGATGGATTCAAAATTTATAACTTGGCTTTGCTCAAAAAGATGTTGTAATAAAGCTCAATGGGAAACTAAAGATATCGCAGATGCGATTAGAGAATATGTTAGAAGTGCTGCTCCGTATTTGGGGGAAAACCTTGGGGCACCTTGTGAAGTGTGGAATAAGTGCCCTGAAGGAAACGATAGTTGTAAAGCGAGAGGATTAGTATATAAATAGAATAATTATATGATTCTTTTAGGCCATTAACAAAATGTTTTTTGTTAATGGCTTTTTGTAAGTAAAGTTATATTTTTACTAACATTACATTTTGGGGTAAAAATGATATAATAAACAGAGATAGTGTAAAAAGAAGATTTGCTATATTATATGTAAGTTATAATAAATCTATTATAATATTTTAGGATGTGATTTGTGTTATGGAATGGGTTTATGGTTTGTTAAATTCTTTAAAAAATATGTAATATATAATCGATAGTAAACCAGAAATATTTGAAATGGATGAGGATGCTGTTAGAAGTGCATGGGAGCATCTTTTGGAAGTAAAAGATAATGGGGGAGGCATAACAGAAGAAGAGGCTCGTTTGATTCTTGACTGGGCTGTTCAAAAAACTCGTGTTGTCTTAGATGATATGCTTAGACAACAAGGGTCGAGTATTGAAAAAGATTCTTTATTAAGTTATTGTGGATTCGCTCAAATGTGTTCTTTGGCTTTTTTTCAGCGTGCCGGCTTGAAAATAACTATTAATCAAGTGAATGATATATGCTTAAGCGGATCTAGGCATGCGTTTGGTACGCTAACTTTACCAATAGAAAAAGATGGTGTTGTTAAAGAGAAAAAATATTTACTAGATGTTACATATAGACAGTTTTTTAGTACTCTTTATTGTCGAAAAAAAATGTATGATGGCATAGGAGGGCCTTGGGCAGGCTATTATATGATAAATCATTATGATGGTAAGGATATAGCTGATAAAATATTAAAAAAAGGTTATATAGAGATTTCTCCGGATGTGTTAGTAAAATATTTGTGTTCTTTTATCGCCTCTTCATTAACGGAGTATGATGAAGATAAAATTGATGAAATTTTAGAATATGCAAATTATAATGAATTTGCTAGAGCGCTTGAAGAAAGGCAAATGGACTTTGATTATGAACCATGGAGAATAGAGGAAGTATTGAAAATGGTGTCCCCACCATTGGGCGGGTATAGAATGTAATGACATGCGTGTCATTTTTTTCTTGGGAAAAAGTTGTATTTTAGTGTTCTTTTTGTTATAATTACCTAGACATAAGCCTTTATATTTAATTTAGAAAAGAGATGAATTATTTTGAGTAATATTAAAATATTTAGTCTTGGCGGGCTAGATGAAATGGGTAAAAACTGCTATGTTATGGACATAGACAATGATATTTTTGTTTTTGATTGTGGAATAAAATATGCTAATGAGAATTTATATGGTATAGATTATATAATACCTGATTTCTCTTATTTGGCTCAGAATAAAAGTAGAATAAAGGGAGTTTTCTTAACTCATGGGCATTATGAAAATATGGGAGCTATAAAAGAATTATTTATAGAAATTCCAGATGTTAAAGTTTATGCTACAAAGTTTACAAAATTTATTCTTGTTAATGATGGAATAGATGCTAATAAAATTATTGAAATAAAGCAACATAAAAAGATAAATTTTGGAAAGATATCTATTTTTCCAATAAATGTTAGTCATTCAACGCCGGATTCGGTTATGTATGTTGTTAATACAAGTGATGGCGCTATTGTTTATACTGGAGATTTTATAATTGATCCACAGATGATGGACAACTATGCTATGGACCTTGGAAAAATTGCTTATGTCGGAAAACAGGGGGTTTTGGCTTTATTGTGTGAATCGGTTTTCTCTGAACATATTGGTCATACGTCTCCATCGCATAGGTTGTTGTCATTTTTTAAAGATGTTATAAAACATACTGATAATAGGTTAATATTTTCAATATTGCCTACACATATTTATACTATTCAGGAAATATTTACTAGTGCTGAGAATACACATCGAAAAGTAGTAGTGATGGGTAAGAATTTGCAGAATATAATTTCTTTTGCCAAAAAAGAAGGATATTTGAAATTTAGTGATAATCTATTAGGAGATTTGTCTAATATAGAAGATAAGGACTCTATATTAATAATACAAGATAATAAAGAAGCTCCTTATGCTTCAATTATTAAGATTATTAATAATTATGATAAGTTTATAAAGCTTAGAGATACAGACACTGTGGTATTTGCTGAACCTAAGTATGATAGTAATGAGAAAACTCTTGTTAAGATAGAAAATGATTTGGCTAGAATCGGTTGTGATGTGATAAATATTCCTAAAGAAAAGAACATTTTACATCATGCGTCGTCTGAAGACTTGATGATTATGATTGATTTATTAAAGCCTAAATATTTTATTCCTGTTAAAGGTGAATATAGGTATATGGTTAATAACGCTAATATTGCATCTGAATTGCAAATGCCTAGTGATAATATTATATTAAAACAGAATGGCGAAATAATGGAGTTTGATAATGGTAAATATTTGATAGAAAAGCATGATAAAATAAGCATAAATGATATTTTAATTGATGGAAATAGTAGCGAAGATGTTGGAGAATTAGTAATAAAAGATAGAGAAATGTTATCTGAAAATGGAATAGTTTTGATTAGTGCTACTATTTCTAAGAAAGAAAAGGTTCTTCTTGTTGGACCGGAAGTAACAACTAGAGGTTTTATTTATGTTAAAGATTCTATTGAGATGATTAATGAAATCAAAAGAATATGTTTGGAAATAATCGAGAGAAATATAACTCCAAATTTTGTGGATTATAATAGTATTAAAAATGGTGTTAGGGAAGAATTGGGTAAATACTTATATCGTGAGACTCAATGTAAGCCGATGATTATTGCTGTTATTCAAGAAGTATAATTGATACTGATTGCACTTGGTTGCAATCTTTTTTTATGTTATAATAATGTAGAGAATTTTAAATAGTAGAATAAAAAGGTGACTGTTATGTTTGGAAAAGTCGTTGAAGTTAATAAGAATTTGGTTAAGATGGTAAACGGGACTAATATTTCTCAACCCGGTATTATGAATTATCATGTTGTTTATGATGAGCCGGATAGAAAAATAGTTGGAGAAGTAGTTTCGTGTGATGATAAGTTTATAGAAGTTAATTTGGTTGGTGAAATAAGAGATAATCTTTTTACTTCTGGAGTTTTAAAGAAACCGAGTTTTCAAAAGCCTTGTAGGATTATTGCCAAGAGTGAATTGGAAATGTTAATAGGTAAGCAAAACTATCTTGATTCAGATACTCTGTTGATAGGTAAATCAATAGTTTATAAGGATTATTTTGTTACAGCTAATATAAATGATTTGTTTGCAACTCATTTTGCTGTGCTTGGTAATACTGGTTCTGGTAAGAGTTGCTGTGTAGCAAGATTAATACAAAATATTATTTATCAGAATTCTAATGGATATCCATTAAATGCACATTTAGTTATTTTTGATGCCTTTGGAGAATATAATACTGCTTTTAATAATATTAATAATGTAGAGGGGTTAAATTTTAAATTCTATACTACTGATGTAGAAAATAATAATGGTAATTTGGTAAAAATACCTGCTTATTTCTTGGAGGTTGATGATTTGGCATTGTTGCTTAATGCTAATGATGCTCAACAATTACCGGTTATTGAAAAAGCGTTACAATTAGTTTATATTTTTAAAAGTGATAGTGCTAGAGAGTATAAGAGTGATATAGTTGCTAAGAGTTTGATGGATATTTTATCAAGTGGAAAACCTGCTCAACAAATAAGAGATCAGATAGTGGCAGTGCTTACGACGTATAATACTCCAGACATTAATCTGGATACACCTATTGTTCAACCTGGTTATACAAGAACGCTAAGACAATGCTTGAATATTGATAATCAGGGTAAAATGCCGGCTTTAGGATTGGTTATTGATAAATTGTCACAATTTAATAAGACTGATTTGGATACTATTGAAATTAGGCATGATTATGTTTATACATTAGAGGATATATACGCTGCTTTAGAATTTGCGTTGATTAGCGAAGGGGTTTTGTCATCTGAAAAAGCATTTGATATAGCTAATACATTGAAGGTAAGACTACACAGTATTATTAATTGTGAGAAGAAAGAGTATTTTGATGTACAAGAGTATATGACAAAAGATCAATTTATGATAGACTTCTTTACTACATTTAATGATAAGAAAAAAGTGTGTCAAATAATTAATATGAACTTTGCTTATGTTGACGATAGGTTTGCTAAGGTTTTGACAAAAATTTACTCTAAAATGTTCTTTAATTTTGCGACAGATTTACAAGAAAGAGCTTCTTTCCCAATTCATATAATATTAGAAGAGGCGCATAGATATGTTCAAAATGATACGGATATTGATGTTATTGGGTATAATATATTTGACAGAATAACTAAGGAAGGTCGTAAATATGGTGTTATACTTGGATTTATAACTCAAAGACCTTCGGAATTATCTACAACAGCTTTATCGCAGTGTTCTAATTTTATTACTCTTAGAATGTATCATCCAGATGATTTAAAGATAATTGGATCTATAACCTCTAATTTGTCTAGTGATAATTTGGAACAGATTAAAACGTTGAGGCCGGGTATGGCTATGACGTTTGGAACCGCGTTTAAACTACCATCTATTTGTAGTATGGATTTGCCAAATCCAATGCCGCAGAGTACTAGTGTTGATATAGGTAAAAGATGGTTTGGAACATAAAAAATGATAAGTTTTTTAACTTATCATTTTTTTATTGGGTTAGAAGTTTATATACTTCCTCAATATCTTTTTCTTTATCTTTTAGTTGATAGTCAGGTAATAAGTGTAAGTGAAAATGTTTTACTATTTGGCTATCACCATAATTAACGGTCAATGTAATGCCGCGGGAATTTAGCTTTGACATGATTTCGTTTGCTAATTTTTGTGCTATGTTATAGATGTGTAATAACAATTCGTTGTTAAGTTTTGTATAGTCTTCTATGTGTTCTTTGGGAATAATTAGTACGTGTCCATCAACTACGGGATTAACATCCATAATAGCAATTACTTTATCGTCTTCATATAATTTTTTACTTGGGATTTCTCCGTTTACTATTTTGCAAAATATACAATCCATTTCTATCACCAATTTAATTCTATCAGAAAATAAAGAAGAGGGCAATTGAAGAATTAGGGTATACATATCATTTCCTTTGTTAATCTTGAAAGCAGGATAGAAATTTGGTAAAATATTTAGAATAGTAGGGTGTTCTACTTTTAATGGTAATGTAGATGGAAGGATAATAATTATGAACGATTCAATGAATGAACAAAATAATAGCCAGGCCGAACAAGTTAACGATATGAATTTGTCTCGTCCTGAGCAAAATATAGCCCAAACAGAGTTTCAGTCAAGTAATGTTGAGGTTGATAATAATGCAGTTAATGGGGATGTACCAAATTCTTCAAAGAAGGGATTTAATCACAAGTTAATAATAATATTGATAATAATCTTAATTTTATTGCTTTTGTTATTTTTGCTGTTTGCTAATAAGAAGAAAACTAATGACGAAGTAGATAGCAACGGAAGTAATATAAATGAAAAAGTAGAATCTAGTGATGATAGTAATGCTATTGATAATAATTCTTCAAGTAAAACTGCGTGTGCTGGAAATAAAAAAGAGCTGAATGGTTTAAAATATAAGACGATTGATGACTACTATAATATTGATACTTCAAAATTTGATAAAAATAAGTTTAATGGCGATATCGATTTTTATGGTGTAAAACTAAGTGGAAAGATTACAGCAAATTCCGTTCGTCAAGCGGGAATTACTATATTCAAACAGTCCTCATTTGATGGGAATGTTCCTCGAGATGTCAATTACTATGATTGGATGGTCGAAAAAGGCAAAACTTTTATTAGAGTATATTTAAAACATGGGGATCGAGTATTAACTCATGATACTACTGGAGATGTATCTTTTACTCTTGATGATTTTTACTTTTATAATATGGATAATGAAAAGAATCTAGATTCTAATAACACCTTATTTAGTACTGATACAGATATCGAATATAATTTAAACATACATGAGGTATATCCTAGTATTTTACAGGTTAGTAAAGCTAATGAAATAACTATTGATTTGTTGTTAGAGAAGTTGGGGAATCCTACTTACGTTTATGAAAGAGCTAGTAAGTGCTTGAAAAACGAGTATTCTTATACGACTTATATCTATGTTTACGACGACGTTGCGTTTTTATTCTCTTTTGCAAATTGGGAAAATATGAAAATTGGAGCAGTATACTACTATCCAATTGAGGTTGTTAATGCTAGCGAATCTCAAGAATTGATTAACAAGTGGACTTCTGAGTATAATTCATAGTCTATAAAAAGCTAACTAATCGTTAGCTTTTTATATGTTTGGAGTATTTGTTGAAGGGCAATTGAAGAATAAGGATATTTATATTATAATTGGTTATAATAGAGGTGTGTTGGATGAAAAAGAAATTTATTATACTATTTTTTGTGTTGGTTTTTCCTTGCTTTGTAAGAGCATCAACTATATTAGTTAGTGAAGATAGAAAGCCAATTGTTGGGTCTACATTTACTATTAGCGCAACTGTTGATTATGGCAGTAGTAAAATAACAACAGCACATTATTTGATAACTTATGATGCTGATTGTTTTAGTTTGGCATCTACTTCTTGGCCCCAAGGAGCAGTTTCTCTTCGAAATGAACAGGGACTTATATATGTAGATAAAGAATCGACGACCAGGGCTTGGCAACCAGGGGCTTTTGTTATTCTTACTTTTAGAGTTAATAAAGTTTGTACCAAGGCCTTTGAAATAAAAGATAATGGTGGTGCAACAAACCAATATGGAAATGCAATAAATCAATCTTTTGCATCTTTGACTATTGCGTCAGAAGAAAGTAATAAGAATAATCAATTAGCATCAATAGGTATAACTGGTCAGAATTTAAATTCAGTATTTAATAAAAATGATAATAATTATACGGCTGATGTATCACCAGAAGTAAGTAATATTGATATTGTAGTTGTTAAGGGGTATGCAAAACAGACGATAACTAGCAATGGTGAAGTTAAGACTGATGATAGTGATAAGAATAAGGTTCATATCAGTTATGATTTGTTAGCAGGAGTTAATAAAATTAATATTAAGGTTACGGCAGAAAATGGAGCGACTAATACATATGTGCTAAAAGTTACAAGAGCTATTGACGATAATACGGAGGCTAGTTTAAAACGACTTTCTGTTTCCGATACTAATATTAAGTATATGGAGGGAAGAGATACTTATGAAGCCAAAGTAAGTAGTTCTGTTGAAAGTGTATTTATAACTGCGGCGACGGCTGATCCTAACGCGGAATTGTTGGGAACCGGGACTAAAAAAGTAATAAATGGGGAAAATACTTTTGTTCTTAGAGTAAAGTCTTCTAGTGGTAAAGAAAAGCAGTATACAATAAAGATTATTAAAAGTGATGAATTTGATAATATAGTTGGAAATAATAAGATTAAGACATTAAGAATTAATGGGGAACTAATAGATAAGCTGACGAAAAATACGCTTGTTGGGGTAGATGAGACGGTATCTAGCTTGAAGTTGGATATTGAATTAGAAAGTGAGACTGCTGTTTATACTATAGAAGGAAATAAAAATTTTAAAGAAGGGTTAAATACTATTATTATTACTGTAAGTGATGACAATGTTGATAGTAATCTTTATTATATAAGGGTTAATAAGAATCATAATGGCTATGTAGTAATAAAAGAACTTGAAGATTTAACTAGTTTACCAGCTTCAATCATTATTAATAAGAATCTTAAGGATAGTCATGATATAGAAGAAAAATATATTGATATGGTTTCTAATAGTAATAAGTCTATACTATATAATGTGGTAAATGAAAAGAATGGTTTGTTATATCAAGTAATATTAAAAAAGGGAATGGAGAATAAAAAAGAAATAGATGCTACAATAGAAAAAGATAAAGCTAATCCACTTGTTTATAAATCTAATATTAGGGAAGGAGTTAATGTAGTATTATTCCTAGATACAGATGAGTTTAGTGATGGAGAGTTTATTAACATATATTCTTATAATAAAGAAGGAGAGTATTCGTTAGTAAGTAGAGGTGCTACTATTAATGATGGGTATGTGGAGTTTAAAACAGATGGAAATTCCTATTATGTTTTTACTAAACAAACGTTGGTAAAAGAAAAAGATGCTACAATTAAGTTGTTGGAACAATTTAAAGAATATATTGTTTTTGGAATAGCAATTGTTGTATTAATAATTATTCTTCTTGTTGGTTTTAGAATAAAGAGAAAAAAAAGGTAGCATAAAAATAATAATAGTGATATAATTGGATGAACTTTTCGAAGGGGATGGGTATTATGACAATAGATGAAGTATTAAAAGTTATAAATGATTATAATCCCGAAGAGATAGACAGAGTAAAAAGAGCTTATGAATTGGCGGAAAAAGCGCATAGAAATCAAAAAAGAGCTAGTGGTGAGCCGTATATTATTCATCCGGTAAATGTTTGTATGAATTTGGCGGAGTTATATGCTGATGGTGATTCTTTGTGTGCTGGCTTGCTTCATGATGTTGTAGAAGATACCGATTGTACATTAGAAATGATAGAGGAAGAATTCGGTCCTTCTGTAGCTCATTTGGTTGATGGAGTTACTAAGTTAAGCAATTTACATTATACGAGTAAGGATCAAGCTTCTAATGCTAATATTAGAAGGTTGATTAATAGTCTTAATGATGATGTGAGAATAATAATTATTAAGTTATGTGATAGACTCCATAATATTAGAACATTGGAATTTAAAGCTCCTGAGAAAAGGGTTCGAAGTGCATATGAAACTATTAATATTTTTGCACCATTGGCATATTTTCTTGGTATGTTTAGAATGAAATGTGAGTTTGAAGATGTTTGTTTGCGTTATATAGATCAAGAGTCATATGATTCGATTAAGAAGTTAGAACAAGATGTTTTTAAAGATTATGATAAGTGTTTAGACATTGCTACGCATGATATTAAAAAGACTCTTTCTGAGCATAATATTGATTTTGAATATAGGCCTAAGATATTAAATGTATATCAGATATATAATAAACTTAATAAGGGTTATAAGATATCTGATATTCATGATTTAGTAAATTATAAAATTATGGTTAATACTGAAGAAGAATGTTATTTAACATTGGGATTAATACATAAGTTATATACGCCGATGAACTATAAATTTAAGGATTATATTGCATCACCTAAAACAAATATGTATAAGAGTTTGCATACTACGGTTTTTGGACCGGATAATCGTTTGTTGCAGTTTCAAATTAAGACTAAAAGGATGGATGAGGTTAATACATATGGCCTTACAGCTTATTGGAGACAATTGCGTGAAGATGGAAAAGAAAAAATGCAGACAGAGTTGATTAATAATTATCCGTTCTTTAATGTTTTGAGGGAGTTGAATCAAGCTGTTGAGGATGATGCAGATTTTATAGATAAGGTTAAACAAGAAATCTTTACTAATAATATATATGTTTATACTCTTAGTGGAGAGATAGTAGAATTGCCATATGGTTCAACTGTTATAGATTTTGCATATAAAATTCATACTGAGGTCGGTAATAGGCTATCCAAAGCTTTTATTAATGGTAAAGAAGTTAAACTTTCTAGAGTCTTAAATAACAAGGATAGGGTAATGGTATTACAGAGTGAGAAGGCAAAACCTAAAGAATCATGGTTAAACCATGTAACTACGTTAAATGCCAAAAGAAAGATTAGGGAGTACTTGAAAAATAAATAGAGAAAGTAATATATTACTTTCTCTTTTCTAATTCTTCTTTTAAAGATTCGATATCTAATGTTTTTATTATAATATCAGCCAATTCTTGAGCTGGTTCGTTTCTGTTTTCTGATATGTAGTAATAAAAGATGCTGGCAAGTCCACCAATTAAGAAGCTGTTGTAATAGTCTTTTTTAACTGTTATAGCTTTAGCAAACTCGTCGACAATTAGGTAGTATAAGTCTGCTTCTATTACTATTTTGGCCAGTTCTTTTCTTTCAAGTATCATAGTTACACCTTGAAGTATTCTTTCTTCTATGGAAAGACTGCTGTTCAAATGATTAGCTATATACTCGTCTGTTCTGGTATCTAGTATGTATTTTAATACTTCTTTTTTATCGTAGAATTGTCGATAAAAAGTCATTCTTGATACGCCTGCTTTGGTAATGATGTCGTTAATTGATATATCTTGATATTTATTCTTTTTTAATAAGTATAATAAAGCATCGGATATATATTTTCTTGATCGTTCTATTCTGGCCATAATGTTATAAATCGCTCCTTTTGTAACATAATTATCTATATATTATATTACTATTTACAATATTGCAAGTAAATATTGCAAAAATTGAAAAAATGTATTATTCTAATAATCCATTAAAGGGGAGATAAAATGAAAAATATTGATTTGGCTTGGATATTATTGATTCTCCTTGTAGCTGCTTTTTTTCTTTATTACAAAGAAGATGTTAAAGATATTATTAGAGATAATATAATCATAAAAGAAGTTGCTAGAAATGATGACGAAACTGGTTATTATGATCAGAGTAATATTAGTTATAGTAGTAGTGGGTTGGTAGAAGAAAGTAAGGAAGATTTCATAACAGGAAGCGAATACAATTTTGATAAAGAGTATTATGTTTATTATTCTTTTTTATCGGAAGACGGTAAAAAGATATATAAACAAGTTTATGCTAATGCTTTAGTATATAATGAAACGTTTAGGACGATAACTAAAATTAGTACAAGTGAATTAAGTGATGTTATGGAGGCGCTTTTTAATGACCATCCAGAATTATTTTATTTAGATACTAATTATTTATATAAGTATAATAGTAAGGGAATGTGTATAGAGATTACTCTTAATTATAATGATACGATTGATAATATAGGTAGAAGTAAAGAATTATTTGAGATAGAGGTTAATAAAATTGTTGAGGAAGCTAGTAAGTTGGCTAGTGATTATGAAAAAGAGAAATATGTTTATATGACTTTAATTAAAAAGGTTGATTATGATAAAAATGCCCAATATAATCAAAGTGCTTATAGTGCGCTAGTGGTAGGAAAATCTGTGTGTGCTGGATATGCGAGAGCCTTTCAACTAATTATGCAAAAATTAAAGATTCCTACTTATTATGTTTTGGGCTTTGCGAAAGAGGACCACGCATGGAATGTAGTAAAATTGAACGGGCGATATTATAATGTTGACCTTACTTGGGATGATACAGGAAGTATATTTAAACATTTTAATATATCAGACAGTGATATGGAGTTTACGCATAGAAGAAGTGGTATTTCTAATAATCTGCCTAAATGTCTAAATGGTAATTATAATTTAGGATAGAATAACAACTTGAATAATAGTTGTTATTTTTTGTTATAATATTTGTGGGTGTTTTATATGATATATTGTTTTTTAACATTTTTTCTTTGGGGAGTAGCAGATGTGTTTTATAAATTAGGCAATAGGGAGAATAAAAAGTATAATGAACTGGTAACAGGAATTATAGTGGGTATTGTTATGGGAATACATGCTACGATATATTTGTTGATTAATCATCTTTCGCTTAACTTCTGGGAAATGATTAAGTATTTGCCGGTATCATTATGTTATATCATTAGTATGGTGGTAGGCTATAGGGGGTTAAGACATATGGAATTGTCGTTAGTAAGTCCTATAGAGAATACATCTGGGGCAATTACTTCGCTATTCTTAATAATTTTTTTTAAGGATAAACTTCCGCCCTTAGCTTATTTGGCAATAATACTAATATTTGTAGGAATAATAATTCTTTCTGTTTTGGAAAAGAATGAGGGAAGAACTATAAAACTTAGAAATATTAATTTTTTAATAATACTATTCCCAATTATATATTGTTTATTAGATGGATTAGGTACTTTTTTAGACGCTATATATCTAGATAAATTGAGTTTAATAAGTGAAGATAGTGCTTTATTATGTTATGAGTATACTTTTTTGTTATATGCTGTTATAGCATTCGTATATTTAAAATTTAAGAAGCAAAAAGTCAATTTATTTAAAGAAAAAGATAAGACAATAGCGGCAATATTGGAAACAGCAGGACAATTCTTTTATGTGTATGCGATGAGTCATAATTCAACTATTGGGGCAACAATTGTTGGATCGTATTGTATATTATCTATGCTTTTATCACATATATTCTTAAAAGAAAAGTTATCAGAACAGAAATATATAGGGTTAATAATAGCTATATCAGGATTGATATTATTAGCATTTTTAGATCTTTAAGAACTAGATTTACTAGTTCTTTTTTATATTTAAAGGTATAATAATTATAGGGTGGATAAGTATGAATGATAAGATTAAAAAAATGAAAGATTTGATAGATTTATTAACTAGGGCTAGTATAGCTTATTATCAAAATAGTGAACCTATTATGACGGATTTTGAATATGATAAGTTATGTGATGAATTAGCAGAATTGGAGAAGGAAACAAATACAGTATTATCTAATAGTCCAACTATTAGAGTAGAACCGGAAATACAGAGTTCTTTACAAACAGTAGAGCATCCTGCCCCAATGTTATCTTTAGGTAAAACTAAAAGTGTAGATGATTTAGTAGATTTTATTGGAGATAAAGAAGGCTTGTTATCTTGGAAACTAGATGGTTTAACAATTGTTTTAACTTATGATAACGGGTTTTTAGTTAGTGGAGTTACAAGAGGTAATGGTATTATTGGAGAAATAGTGACAGAAAATGTTAAACAGTTTAAAAATATACCTCTTACAATTCCTTATAAAGGACATTTAGTATTAAGAGGAGAGGCAGTAATTAAGTATTCTGACTTTAATAGGATGAATGAAGAAATAGACGATTCTTCGCAATATAAGAATCCTCGTAATCTCTGTAGTGGTTCTGTTAGACAATTGGATAGTAAAGTAACTGCTAGGAGAAATGTGAATTGTATTATATTTGCTTTGATAGAATCTGATAGAGAATTCAAGTATAAGAGTGAAGGCTTTGAATGGTTAGCAACGTTAGGTTTTGAAACGGTTGAGTATTATAAGGTAAGTGCTACTAGTATACCTGTGAAGGTGTTAGAATATAAATCTAGAGTTGCTAATTATGATATACCTAGTGATGGTTTGGTATTAACTTTTGATGATATAGAATATGGTAATTCTTTGGGAAGTACGGCTAAAGCACCTAGGCATTCTATTGCATTTAAGTGGCAGGATGAGACGATTGAAACTACCTTATTAAAAGTAGATTGGATGGCTTCTAGGACGGGATTAATTAATCCGGTAGCGATTTTTGAACCGGTAGAAATAGAAGGGACAACAGTATCTAGGGCGTCTTTACATAATGTTTCAATATTAAGGGGATTAGAAATAGGTATAGGAGATAAAGTATTAGTTTATAAAGCTAATATGATTATTCCCCAAATAGCTGAAAATATTACGAGAAGTAATACTTTAGTGATTCCTGATAAATGTCCTGTGTGTGGTGAGGAGACTAAAATAGTAACAAATAATGAAACTCATTATTTATATTGTCTAAACGATTTTTGTAGGGCTAAACTAATTAAGAGATTGAGCTTGTTTACAAGCAGAAACGCTATGGATATAGAAGGTATTAGTGATGCTATACTAGCTAAATTAATAGAAGAAGATATTATTAAAGAATATAGTGATTTATATCATTTAGCTGATTATAAAGAGAGAATAGTTAACTTTGAAGGGTTTGGAGATAAGTCATATGATAATATGATATCTTCTATCGAAGGGTCGAGAAAAGTAAAGATAGCTAATTTCATCTATGCTTTGGGGATACCTGATATAGGTTTTTCAAGAGCTAAATTAATTTGTAATGAATTTGATAATAATATAGATAGATTAGTAACTTTGTCGGAAGAAGAACTGGCTTCTATAGATGGTATTGGTGATGTGATAGCTAAAGAATGGGTGAATACTTTTAATAATGAACAGTTTAAAAAAGAATTAGATGATTTGCTAAAAGAAGTAATGTTTACAGATGTAAAAAAAGATAGTAGTAATCTAGTATTAAAAGGTAAAATATTTGTTATAACTGGGTCTTTAGAACATTATGAGAATAGAGATAAGTTAGTAGAATATATTGAATCATTAGGTGGTAAGGCATCATCTTCAGTATCAGCAAAAACTAGTTATCTAATTAATAATGATATAACTTCTACTTCTGGTAAGAATAAGAAAGCTAAAGAACTAGGTGTTCCAATTATTACAGAAGAAGAATTTATTAATATGGTGAAATAGGATGATAGATATTAAGTATAAAAAAGTCTATGAAGTATTTATCGAACATTATAGAAAAGTTCATCCTTGTCCATGGCATGAAATAAGTGAAGAAGAGTTGGGGCGTATTTATAATTATTTGACTAGTAATATTGATGTTGTGGATAAATATACATTCTTTTATATGATGAGTTATATTGTTAAGAGATTAAGTGGATTGGAAGATGCCCATACAGAATATGAATTTTGGGAAATATTACCAGTTAATTTTAAAATCATAGCTGGTGAAGTACTTGTTAATTATCCGGAAGAATTAAAAGGAAGTAGGTTATTAGCTGTTAATGGTATTGACATAAATAAAATAGAAGATGAATTAGAAGAGATAATAACATATGGAACTGAAGGAAGAAGGAGGAGGCAACTAGAAATATATTTGTTTAATAGAGTCTCTTTACTTAGTTTGCCTAGTTTAAGAGGTAATAGTAAGATTATATATACTATACAAATGTTAAATGGGGAAATAGTAGAATTAGAGTATGATAGTAAACAAAAATATGAAGAAAAAATGTTTAATGTGGGAGAATATTTTTATGGAAGACCAGGGGAATACGAAATAAGAGATAATGCTTTAATTTATAAACATTCTTCGGTACAACCCCAATTTGAAGCAAGAATAATAGAATCAATTGATAGACTTCGTCAAGAAGATTTATCTAACGTTAGTAAAATAATAATTGATTTAAGAGGTAATTTTGGCGGGAATTCTAAATTGAATGGTTATTTGATGGACTTTTTGAGAGAAAATGCAGATAAAGAATTATTAGTATTGACGGATTATCGTGTTTTTTCAGCTGGTAGGTATGCCTTGGTAGATTTATTAAAACTAGGGGCAACTACTATTGGTGAAGAAATAGGTACGCCAATTAATTGTTTTGGGGAAACTAATCGGATATGTCATGACGGTTATTCTTTTGCTTCTTCTAGTGCTTATTTTTATCCTGGTAAATGTGGTGTTAAAAATAAAGATGATTTTAAAAGATTTGTTGTTGATGAAATAAGAAAACCTATTTTTTTTAAACCAGATGTATATGTTAGTACTGCTAAAACTGACTATATAAATGGAATCGATACAATTTTAGAATATGCTTTGAGTTACAGTAAAAATAATAAAATAACCTATTAAGAAAATAGGTTATTATAAGATTGAAAGAAGGTAAGAAATGTATATTACGGAATATATAAAAAGATTTAAAAATAAAAGAATAAAAATCTATGTGGATATGGATGGGGTAATAGCTGATTTTGATGTTGGTAATGCATCAGAATATGATAAGAAAAGGCCTTTACTAACTAATATAGATATTTTAAGAGAGGTTGCTAAAAACGAGAATGTTGAATTGTTTATATTATCTATAACAAGATTGACTATAGGTAGAGAAGAAAAAAATATTTGGTTGGATAAATATGTAGAATTTATAAAACCTGAGAATAGATATATTATTTCTCGAGAAGAGAATAATTTTTTACCAAGTAAAAAATTAAAGAAAAACTTTATTAAAAAAATTGCTAGGGATGATAGTGTTATTGTTATTATAGATGATGATCCGGCGATAATTGATGAGATTAGAAAAGCTAATGATGATGTTTATCTCTTGAAAGATACTGCTTTAGTAAAGTAGATTGACTTGGTTTTTTGTTAGTGATAATATCATAGTATGGATAATAGGGAAAAAGAAGAAAAATTAATAGCTTATCAAAAGATGCTCAAATCGAGACAGATTGATGAAACTACTTATAATAGTATGGTTGAAAGAAATATAGGTATGGATTTTGCTAGTTCGTATAAACCTAGGAAAAGAATAATGCCGCTATTAGTAGTTGTTTTGTTGTGTTTAATTGTGTTTGGAATTAGTTGGCTTTTAAGAAACGGTAATAAGACGCCAAATATAGAAAAAGAATATGAATATATTAATAGTTATGATGCAATAGATCCCCCTATACAGAATGATTATACAGGGTCAACAACGATTACGTTGGGTGGTACTGTTATTAAAGTTGATTATGAAGCTTATTATGAAGTAAGTGGTAGAGTTGTTGCTACTGCATCTTATTATGCTAGTACTGTTGAAAATATGGCTGCTCAAAAGGATGTGGCAGTAGTTTGGGGGAAATTAGCAACAGATGAATATTTAAATAAGTTTACTTTTAAAGCGCCGGGTAATAGGTTCGTTTATTGGAAAACAACGGATTCTGATTGGTATAGAGCACATACTAATGATAAAGAAATATCACAGATGCATTCTAATAATCATTTGGTATCTAATAATAAGCAAATTAATGATGAGATTAGCAATATAAAAGATGGTGATTATGTTAGAATAAAAGGATATTTAGTTAATCTTTATTGGCAAGAAAATGGTTCTAATCATACTTGGCGTTCTAGTTTGACTAGAGATGATAGTGGTGATGGTGCTTGTGAAGTAATATATGTTACAGATGTAAAATGGTTGCAAGAAGCATGATGAAAGAATCACTTATGATATAATGTTTAATAATATAGAGGTGGTAGTGTGGCTGGATTAGGTTCTCATTTTAAAGTGAATATTGAAGATTGTATGGCAAAAAAACAAGCTGTTTTTCAAGGACAGTTTTATCGTATAACCATATTAAGTGAATTGTTGGTCAGATTAGAGTTTTCAGATGAGGGATATTTTGAAAACAGATTGACGGAACTAGTGAAGTTTCGTAATTTTCCTGTGCCACAGATGAAGATTGATGAAAATGATAATTTTTTAGATATTACTACTAAATATTTTAATTTGAAGTATGTAAAAGAAAGACCATTTACTGGTAAGTTAGCGGATAGTAATTTGAAAATAGTTTTATTAGATGGTAATAATAAGGAATGGTATTATAATCACCCAGAAGTTAGAAACTATGGTGGTGTAATAGGTGATTTAGATAAGACTGTTGACAATGGTAATATTGATAATCTCAATAATGTAAAAACGGTTAAGAAGAAAATCAAGGATTTGTTATATAAAGAGAAAGGGTTATACTCTCCAGATGGGTTTTCTTCTATTGATGATTCTAAATCTAATTTTATAGATGAAAATGGAATGATTGTTTATAATGATAAAAAAAGAGTAGATATCTATGTCTTTATGTATAATAGGGATTTTGGAAATTGCTTGAGAGATTATTATACTTTAACTGGTATGCCGCCTTTAATTCCGAGATATGCATTGGGTATTTGGTGGAATAAGAATGAGTATTATTCATTTGATGATATAAAAAGATTGTTAGTTGCTTTTAATAAATATCGAATTCCTCTTAGTGTTTTACTATTAGGAGATGATTGGCATTTAAAAGATAAAAATAATTTAACGAGATTTACTTCGGGTTTTACTTTTAATAGGGAATTGTTTCCTAAACCTAAAGAATTTGTAGATTATATTCATGAACGTGGTGTTAGTTTAGGACTTAATATTAATCCTAGTGATGGTATTTATCCGCACGAACCTAGATATGATGATATTGCTAAAGAATTGGGTATTAGTGATAAGCAAACAATACCATTTAATGTTTTTGATAAAACACTTATACAGTGTTATTTTAAGTATTTGATTGATCCATTGTATGAAGTTGGAGTTGATTTCTTTTGGGTTAATTATAAGAGTATTAAGGACAGAACTAGTCAAAGCATTTTAAACTATTATCATTTTAAAGATTATAAAAAAATGGAAGGGCTGAGACCATTAATACTTGGTAAAGCTAGTAAGTATGCAATGCATAATTATCCGGTTCATTATAGCGGTGAGACGATTGTTTCTTGGAATTCTTTAAAAGATTTGCCTTATTATAATAGTACTTCTTCTAATATTGGTATGACTTGGTGGAGTCATGATATAGGTGGATATAAAGATGGGGTTGAAGATTCTGAATTATATATTAGATATGTTCAATATGGTACTTATAGTCCGATATTTAGATTTGCTGCTAAGTATGGTTTCTATTATAAAAGAGAACCTTGGAGATGGGATGTAAAAACATTAGGAATTGTTAGAGATTATTGTTTGTTGAGACATAGATTAATACCATATTTATATAGTGAAGCATATAAATATCATGTTATTGGATTACCAATTATACAACCGTTGTATTATCAATATCCTGCTATATATGATGAAATTGATTATAGAAATGAATATTATTTTGGAACAGAGTTGTTTGTTGCACCGATTACTAAACCTAAGGATAAAATTATGAACAGGTCTGTAGAAAGAATATTTTTACCGGAAGGTACTTGGTATGATTTTAAAACTGGTAAGAAGTATATTGGTAATAAAAGATATAACTTATTCTATAAAGACGAGGATTATCCGGTGTTTGCTAAGAGTGGATCAATTATTTGTTTAGCAGATTTAGAACAGAATCTTAATTCTACTAAGTCGCCTGAAACAATGGAGATACATATTTTCCCTGGTAGGAGTAATACATATAATCTATATGAAGATGATGGCTATAGTAATCTTTATGAACAAGGCTATTATATATTAACTCGTGTAGATTATAATTATATGCAGAATAATTATACTGTAATAATTAGGGCGTTAGAGGGGAAGACGGGTATAATACCGGCAAATAGAAACTATAGAATTAGATTTAGAAATACGCGTGAAGCTAATGACGTTATTGTATATATCGGAAAAAATCAAGTTAATAGTGTTTCTTATGTTGAGGATACGGATTTTGTTGTGGAAGTAAATAATGTTTCTACTACAGAACAGCTAACTATTAATTGTAAAGGGAAAGATATTGAAATTGATGCAGTAAGATTGATTAATGAAGATATTGATTCGATTATTTCAGACTTACAGATTAAGACTAGTTTGAAAGAAGAATTAGCAGATATAATATTTTCAGAAATGACTATTGATAAAAAAAGAATAGAAATTAAAAAATTGAAGAAGAAAGGCTTAGATGATAAGTTTATTAAGATGTTTAGAGATTTGTTGAAATACACAGGTCAAATATAAAAAATTGCAAATATTTCTTTTTTATAATATAATTTAAGAAGTGAGGTGGCAGTTATGTCTAAAGCGGGAGAAAATGATAATAGATATTATGATCAGAGCTCAATCGGAGCAGCTGTTAGACCAGTTGTTGCTGCTCGAGGAGATAGTGCGTATAGCAATAGTAACCCTGATTTAGGAAACTATGCTGAAAAAACTGTATTCGATGGACAGGGCCGGGGCGTGAAGACGGAAACTTTGGCAGAAAAACGCCGGAGGTATTTAGCAGGGGTATATAAGGATTATTCTTATTTGGAAACGAATAGTTTGCGGGCTCGTGCCTTGTGTCTTTTGAGAATGGTTTCTCCTTTTAAAATTAATAGAGAGTTAATAAAAGTCAACAATAATGTTGTAGGTAATGCTGAAGCGTTTGCAAGGTGTGATGGAGAAACTGATTTTGCTGCCAAGCACGGCATACAACGTTGAAGAATGAGTAGTAGTTTATGATGCTTTTGAAGAGAGTTTATGGTTGGTGAAAATAAATAAAGATAGTAAATGAACTTGCATTTGGAGTTTTATAGGGTTATTCCTTTATCAATAAAAAGCTAGTTTATCTAGAAATTAAGGTGGTACCACGGCATTTTCGTCCTTAGGATGAGGATGCTTTTTTTTAGGGAGGAATACTATGTTTCATATTTTATTATTTATAATAGCTTTTTTGCTGGTTTATTTGGGATTTAAACTGATTTTTGAGGAGGGGCTTAAAAGAGATAGAAAAAATGTTAAAGAGATAGAAGTAGCAAAAAAAATGTTTGACTTAGATGGGGCAAAGGTTGATAATAAAGAACTGTTAAATGGTGTTTCGATTGTTAATGCTTTTATTATATCTACTACTTTTGTTATAGTAGATATAATTGGGGTTGATAAGTTTTATTGGCTTTTGGTTGCATTGGTAGTAATAATTGTGCTTATTATTATTTGTTATTCTGTTTATGGAAAAATATTACATATGAAATGGGGAAATGATAAAGATGACAAAAAATTATGATTTTAAGAAAGTAGAACAAAAATGGCAAAAATATTGGGATGATAATGAATCATTCAAAGCGGTTACAGGTGATAAGGAAAAAGAACCATATTATATATTGGTTGAATTTCCATATCCTAGTGGAGCAGGATTGCATGTAGGGCATGTTAGAAGTTATACTGCTCAAGATGCGATGGCAAGAATGAAGAGAATGCAAGGCTTAAATGTTTTGTATCCAATGGGGTGGGATGCTTTTGGTGCACCTGCGGAGCAATATGCTATAAAGAATCATATTCATCCAAAAGATGCGGTTAAGGAAAATATAATTACCTTTAAAGGTCAGATGAAATTTTATAAACACGGGATGGCTTATAAAGATACTATTCCAGTAAACTGGTGTCCAACTTGTAAGTCAGTATTATCTAATGAAGATGCTGCTGGTGGTGTTTGTGAAAGGTGTGGGTCACAAGTTGAGCAAAAAGAAAAATCACAATGGATGTTAAGAATGTCTGATTATGCAGAGGATTTATTAAAGGGATTAGAAGATACTAATTTTGCCGATAAGGTTAAATTAGGTCAAATAAATTGGATTGGTAAATCTACTGGTGTAGAAGTAGATGTTGATATTGTTGGCGGAGGGAAGTTTAGTATTTTTACTACTTGTCCTGAAACAATCTATGGTATTACGTTCTTTGTTATTGCGCCGGATGGCAAATTGATTAAAGAGTTAATGCCTAGAGTAAAAAATAAAAAAGAGGTAGAAGCATATATTAAAGAAACTTCTTTAAAATCTGCTATGGATAGAACAGAACTAAATAAAGGGAAAACGGGTGTAGAAGTTAAAGGTATTAAGGCTATTAATCCGGTTAATGGAAAAGAAGTCCCTGTTTTC
>CADCFX010000016.1 GCA_902800945.1 uncultured Erysipelotrichaceae bacterium
GATAACAAAACAAACTTTGATACATCTAAAGAAATAGACGTTGCCATACTAGCTGTAAAAAAATTAATAAAAAATAGATCTATTTAATAGTAGGGGGATAAAATGAAAGAGCAATATATTAAAAAAATAGCAAATAAGATCATTAATAACGTTGATGATATAACAGTAGAAGAGGCCAGAATAATATCAAGGCGAGCTGAATTAACAAATATATTATTACAAGAAGTTACATTTAGTGCCGAGAAAGATGCTGCGGGACGAGACAGAGCTTTTTTCGTAAAAGAATTTGATAGAGATTATTTCTATCAGCAAAAATCAGAAGAAGGACCTGTAAAAACACTGACAGGTATCGATAGTAATGGTAATAACTAAAAAAGAAAGCGTCCCCAAAGAAATAACTGCTAGAGCTGTTATAATTCATAATGAAGAAGTAATATTATTATATCGATAATTCATAATGAAGAAGTAATATTATTATATCGTCATAAAGAAAAAGAAGAATACTATGCGTTGCCGGGAGGGCACATAGAATTAAATGAAACAAAAGAAGAGTGCCTAATAAGAGAAATAAAAGAAGAACTAAATATTAATATAAGAATAATTAGTTTTCTAGGCATAGTTGAAAAAAAAGGACATATAGATTATATTTATAATTGTGAATATCTTAGTGGAAAACTATTGCTAGGAGGAGAAGAAAAAGAGCAGAATAATCCAAGTAATTACTATGAAATTCACAGAATAAGATTACAAGATATTGATAAATTACCTTTATATCCTGATAATCTAAAAATGATAGAAAAGGCTCTTTTAGAAAGGAATAAAAATGAAAAATAAAGTAATATCAGATACCTTTAAATGGCTATTTGTCGGTTTATTAGTATGCTTTGGAATATCCTATTATGTTAGTACTAGTAATGAAATGCTTAATCTAATATATGGAAACAATAAGATAATGATATATATAGTACTAGAACTAGGCTTATGCATAGCACTTAGCTTATTTATAGCTAAACTAAACCCAATAGTTGCCACTATTTTATACTTATTATACACTTCTTTAACAGGATTATCTTTAACAGGAATATTCATAGTTTACACGCACTCTTCAATAGCCGTAGTATTCTTAGTAACTGCTATAATATTTGGTCTTTTTGCTTTTTTAGGTAAAACTACCAATATTGATTTGAGTAAATGGAGTGTATACCTCTTTATAGCTTTAATTGCTATAATAGTATTAGAAGTGATTAACTTATTTGTTATGAACAACACATTAAATATGATTTTGAGTATAGCCGTTATTCTGTTATTTTCTGCTTATACTGCTTATGACATCAACCGTCTGATTCGTACAGACTATGATTTCCCTAATAAAGGTATCTTCTTTGCGTTTCAACTATTCTTAGATTTTATTAATATCTTTATTAGATTACTAAGTTTATTCGGACGTAGAAACGATTAAGATTCTTTCGAGAATCTTTTTTTTTATCATCACTTATGCTAAAATAATTACGAAAGTGGGTAATATAATGAACGAAGAAAAAGATACAAGTGGTAAATACTTATTAATCGGTATAATACTAGTTGCTATAGTAATAATTGTTGCTATCATATTAATAATTGCTACATCAGATGATGATATCTTCCCAGAAAATAACGAAGAAATAGTAGAGCAAAAAGAAAAAGAGAAAGATAAACAAAAGAGCATAGATTCTTTCATAAAAGCAATTAGTACAATAAAATATATAGAAGAAAAAGATCTTTATAAAAATGACATCTTAGTTATCGAGAACAAAAATATTACAGATTATTATAATGTCAATACTGGTAAAAAGATATATAGTAGCAATACTAATAATTATGAGTGGTATGGAACATTTGGAATATTCGATAATAGTGACGATTTCTCTGTTATTGATGAAGAAGGCAATGTATTATTTACTGCTTCTGATACTATTTCTTATTATCCCGAGACAAAACTATGGGAATATAGCGATAGTGTTTATGACTCTAATGGACTAGTAGAAGAAAATGCTAGTATTATAGATAATAAGGGATATTACTTAATAGCAGAAAAAAAAGATCAAGTAGTTTTAGAAAATAATAAACTAAAAGCTATTTATTCTTTAAAACTAGATGGTGATGAATATTTTGAAGATGGAGAGCTAAACAGTATTTATTCCGATAAATATGCGTTAATATCTACTTCTAAACACGATATTATAATTGACGCCAATAATGGTAAAGAAGTACATAAAGGTAAAAGAGGAACGATTAAGAGTATAGATGATAATTTGTTTGAAATTGAAAAGAATACATACTATGTAAAAAATGATAAGCTAGCTATAAAAGCAGATGGTACTGATTACAAAACAGAAATATCTAGTAAATACATTGCAATAGGAAATAAAGTCTACGATACTAATACATTAAGCGAAGTAGATTCCAATACTTTTATCCCCGAGAAAGAAGACGCTTTAATTGAATCATTAACAGGTTTAGAATTAACAGAATGTCGCAATGGATACGGCCTAAAATATAAAGGAGAAGAAATCCTAGAGTGTAAATATGAAACGGTCGACTATTTTGACTATAATGTTACTAGATCTCTTATATCTTCTAACAAACTATATGTAATTATATCAATTGATAATTATAGTTATGAAGTATATGACGTTTATAATAAAAAAATAGCACTATATAACGTTGACGATTATGATTATAACAGTCCATTTATTACTTTATATCAAGATGATAATATATTTATATATAACATAATTGATGGTAGCAAAACACCTAACAATAATGGTGATGACGTTTCCTTGTATGATAATTATTATGCGCTAATATCTGGAAAAAACAGAACCTATTATAATAAAGATTTCAAAGAAATATATCAAAGTACAATAGAAGATTAAGGTTGACAACTTACTAATAAAAAAATATAATCTTCTTATATGTTATCAAGAGCGGACGAGAGAATCGGCTTTATGACTCCGCAGCAACCTATTAAGTTAGGTGCTAAGACCGACAAAGTGGAATGCTTTGGCTGATGATTGCTATTTATTAGAACAATAAAAATCTTTCAGAGCATGAAAGATTTTTTCTTTTCTTGAAAACATATAAGAAAGAAGGAAAATATATGAAAAAACTATTTACATCAGAAAGTGTAACAGAAGGACATCCTGATAAGTTGTGTGACCTAATATCCGATAGTATCTTAACAGCATATTTAAGAAAAGATAAAGATACAAGAGCAGGAATAGAAACAGTTGCCGGCAAAAACAATATATTTATCACCGGGGAAATAACATCTTCGGCAAAGATAGATATAGAAAAGGTGGTAAAAGCAACTATTAAAAGCATTGGATACTTAGGTAAGCAAGATCTTGATTATAAAACCTGCAAAATAATAGTCGATATTTCAAAACAATCAGAAGACATTGCTCTAGGTACTAACGATAATATAGGCGGGGCGGGAGACCAAGGAATGATGTTTGGCTATGCTTGTAATGAAACTCCAGAATTAATGCCACTATCAATTTCCTTAGCACATGCTCTTACTAAACGTCTTACAGATGTGAGAAAAAAAAGCATTATTTCCGGCCTAGGTCCAGATGGTAAAACTCAAGTAACAGTAGAATATAACGATGATAGAATATCAAGGATTGATACAATTATTATTTCTACAGAACATGAAGAATCAAAAGATATAGAAACTTTAAAAACTGAAATAATAAAAGAAGTAATAAATAAAGAAATACCATCTGACCTAATAGATGGCAATACTAAAATTCTTATTAACCCTACTGGCCGTTTTGTAATAGGTGGCCCTTTAGGAGATAGTGGCTTAACAGGAAGAAAGATTATTGTAGATACCTATGGCGGTCACGCAAGACATGGAGGAGGAGCGTTTTCGGGAAAAGATCCAACTAAGGTCGACCGTTCCGCCTCTTATATGGCTAGACATATAGCCAAAAACATAGTGGCCCACCATTACGCTGATAAATGTGAAATTCAAATATCTTATGCTATTGGTATCAAAGAACCAATTGCAGTTAATATAAATACTTTCAATACTAATAAAATCAGTGAAGATGAAATCTTAGAAAAAATACTAAAAACATTCGATTTAACTCCTCGAGGGATTATTAAACATTTAAAATTACGAAACATTGATTATACTAAAACAACAAATTATGGTCATTTTGGCAAAAAAGATTTGCCATGGGAAAACGTTTTAAGCGATTTTTGACAAATACAGATCTTTCGTATATGATATTGGACAGCAAAGGGGAACAATAAAATGACAGCTATTACACAAAACTGGTTAGAAAACTATCTACGTACTCGCGTTATGACCGGAGGAAATTATACTAAAGGGGTCAGTCCAGTTTCAATATTTCCGCCCAAAGACCTTACAAGTTATTTTGAAAGAATAGACTTTGTTGATAAAAGCGTATTAATATCCTTAGCAGTTCCGGAATGTGTTTTTTTGGCTCGACATTTGGGGGCCAAAAGAGTTGATGCTTTTTATACTTCTGAATTAGAAGTATATGGCTACTATTTTCTATTATGGACTAGAAAATATAAAAACTCATTATATCCAGATTTAACTAATCGTAATTATCTTTCAAGACTATTAAAAAGAGTACAAGAAAGAGAAAAGTTAAATACTCAAGAAGAAAAAGATGCGCTAGACTTCTTTATTAAGCACCTCCAAAATGAAACAGATTTTTCGCTTCTCTTTAACTACTGTTCTGGCTCACAAACTCTAAGTCTACCATATACGTATTCAAAAGATAAGGCCTCTTTAGAGAGTCCTTCTAGTGTTTTTCAATTTGACCTATCACAAGAACGCCTTCTTCTACCACAGATTTATGACTTAGTAGTACTTAATTCGCCGTCAACAGACAACACTACAGGTGATTATTTAGAGGAGAATAAGGTCAAACTAATGAATCCCTTTAGCGATAGTGCAGTTTTAACATTCCATAATAATGGAGCAAGTATCACCAAGCGCTTCTAATAATTAGTCGGTTTCTTGACTTTATCCTATAATATGTTATTATTATAATCGATAATAATAGACTCTTAGAGGATGGAGAAATATGGATAAGGAAACAAATGTAATAGCTTTATCTCTACATAATAACCCGCTTTTAGATTTGAACATAAAACATAAGTTATATTGTATAATTAAAGACGTTTTTGATATTTTATTTTCTTTCATAGGAATGATTGTAATGCTAATATTTGCTATCATATTGAAAGTATCATATGTAATAACTGGAGATTTTCATCCTATCTTTTTTACTCAAAAAAGAATAGGTAAGAATGGTAAAGAATTTAAAATGTATAAATTTAGAACAATGGTTCCAGATGCTGAAATAAAATTAAAAGAACTATTAAAAGAAGAGCCTTATAAGAGTCAATGGAAACAGAATCAAAAATTAGATAATGATCCGCGAATTACAAAAATAGGTAAATTACTAAGAAAAACGAGCCTTGACGAACTACCACAATTTATTAATATATATATTGGTGATATGTCAATAATTGGCCCTCGCCCCTTGGTAAAAGGGGAGTTAGATGATCACAATGGTAATCATGCTATATACGAAAGTGTAAGACCGGGAATAACAGGTTGGTGGGCTTGCAATGGCAGAAGTGCCACAACATATGACGAAAGACTTGAACTTGAGTATTATTATATTAATAATAGGAATCTTATACTAGATTTAAAATGTATTTATTATACAATTAAAGCAATCTTATTTGGAAAGGGCGCAAAATAATAACAAAAAGACACAATAGTGTCTTTTTCTATATGTATAATTAATTATTATTTATATAATATATATCCATCTACATCTAAATATTTGTTATCACATTTCAAACTTAATTCTGTTATATATAAATAAGTATTATTATCTAATTGTATAGGTTGTTTATTACTTATAAAATCATCAATATTTTCTTCTTTATTATTATATATTTCTTCACAGAAACTACTTAAGTCATATTTTTTATTATTAACACTTATTTTTAATTCTTTATAAGTACTAAACGAATACTTTTCTATCTCTTTATAATTTTCAATGTTTATTCTTGTCTCTTCATTCGTATAATATATATAATTATTTTCCTTATCGATATAATCTCCATGATTAAAGAGTAATTCCTCTAGGTCTTTTTGGGATAAGTATTCAGGATAATACTTACTATCTGATACCATATAATAAATCGATCTTATATTATTAATCTCATCACTTGTTAACTCTTTAAAATCTTTTCCTTCAGGTAATAATTGTTTCAATCTATTTATTTGCATATAATTAGGCAATTCGATTATATTAATATATGGAATAATAAACGTCGGTATAGATAGTATAATACATGGTATTAACACAAACTTGAAGATTTCCCCTTTGTTTATATTTATAAGTATTAATGACGCAATTCCTACTATTATTAATAGTATTCCAAAATATCTAGCAGTTGTTAAACTATAGTCCGCAATTCTTAAATACAGAGAAAAAATTTGTAAAGGGATTAAAGGTATAAATAGTTTTCTTAATACATTAGCAATCTTATATGGTAACTTATTATTATCATATGATAAATCCATTAATACAATCGGTATTCCTAAAGATAATAATAAAGCATTAATAGAAAAAGTAGCAGTGTGAGGTAATTCATGTGTTATTATAAGTTTTATTATAAAAATATATATAACTGAAGTAGCGATTAATACTAAAGGCAAAGATACATAGTTTATCAAAACATACATAAAGTTATTTTCTTCTTCTTTGTTTTCTAACGATATTATCAATGCTGGTATAAAATACAAAACAAACAATAAAATTTCCATTTTTGCAAAGACTATCTCATCAACTTCAATCAATAATGCCGATATTAAACCTAATATTAGTAATATTCCTATATTTAAAACAAAACCTATTATGCCATATTTAAACAAATTAGTAATAGCACTTGTTAAATACTTAGGCGTTCCCTCCTTGGATTTATTAGCCATCAAAAATAAAATAGTACCTCCTAGTAAAAAAATAATGCCGATTAAATATCTTACTAATTCTGTATTCAAAATACATTTACTAATAACTATGCTTATCAAAAGTCCAATAATATAAATAATATATCTCTTTTTATTATCCTTAGTATATGTTTCTCCTAATACAGTACACATAGCAGTCAAAAATAGTGTAACTATTAGCCTTTGAATAAACTTTGAAGGATCATCTAAATCTATAATTATCATAGTTATAGATATTATTATTAGCAAAATATTAGTAGCCAAGTGATTAAGAATATATACTTTAAAAGTATCCTTTAAACTTTGTAAGAACTTTTTAATCATACTATCACCAATCCAATTATATCATATCATTAACTATTTAGTATTAAGCAAACATATAATAAAAGTTATAAAAATATTACAGTACATGTTATAATAATTTTAGAATAGGTGAGTAATATGAAATACTTAAAATACTTTTTGGTATTCTTGTTCATACCATTTATAGTACAGGCCGAGGAATGTAACATAAATAACATAATCATAAGTAGTATAGAATCAGTCAAAACTAATGGGTACATAGAAGAAAAAACGGAAGCATCAGTAGAAGGACAAAAAATAAACCTAGATCTAAAAGTATATGAAGAAGGAGATTCCATTGAATATAAAGTAATATTAAATAATATTTCTAATGAAGACTATTACTTCGATGAAAATAGTTTAAAACAGAATAATGAATATATGAGTTATGAATTTATATACGATGATAATTCAAATATAATTAAACCAAAAGAAGAAAAAGAATTAATAATAAGAGTAACTTATAAAAACAAAGTGAGTAACTTATAAAAACAAAGTTCAGGAAGAATCTAATAATGGTTCTATTAATAAAACTAATAATATAAAAGTTAATTTATCAAATAAAGAACTGCCGAACTATACTAACTCAAAGAATAGAACCTCAAATGATATAGGCAACCATCCTCAACTAAAGACCATAACTAGAATGATAGAAAATCCCAACACCGAGGATAAAATAGTTATAATAGCGATTATACCAATTATAATCTTAATAAGTATGGCAATTATAAAATATGTCAAAAAAAGGAAATTTCTAAAATCATTATTAATAATTCCTTTAATAATGATAATACCAATAACAGTATATGCTATATGTAAATGTGATATCGAACTAGAGTCTAACATAGAGATAGATGTTAAAGAAGCGACTTTTTTACCGGGGCCAGAACTAAATATAAAAATGAAAGAACTAGCGGGTAATAACAACCCAAATATTTATTCTACGAATGAATCAATAGAATCAATTATTCAATCTGAAGAAGAACCAACTAGTAGTAACAAAGAAGAAAAGAATATAGTTTCTATTCCAGAATCTAAATATCCAATCTATATGTGGTTTGATAATGGAAGGATATATTGGTGGAGTGAAGATAAGACTCCTAATTTAAATAAAGATTCATCAAGTATATTTAGTTTCCTTTTTTCATTAAACAGTATTAACGGAATAAAAAACTGGGACTCATCCCAAACTCAAACATTAAATGAATTATTCTCGCATAGTAAATCTCTTAGAGATGTAGATGCCTTAAATAATTGGAACACATCTAACGTAACAGATTTAGATCTTTTGTTCAATTATTCTTCAGCATTAACAAATATAGATGGGATAAAAAACTGGGATGTTTCAAAAGTTATTACCATGCGACAAATGATATGTGGAGATTATAACATTGAGACAATTGATTTGAGCAATTGGGAAACATCTTCATTAAAAGATATAATTAATATATTTGGTATGTGGGGAGATCAAGGTCAACCTACTTTAGAATCAAAGTTAAAAAGGATAGTACTATCAGAGAAGTTTAATACCTCCAAAGTAGAACAAATGGTAGGTAGTTTTGCCAATTTGCCTTTATTGGAAGATTATAGTTTTTTAAAATATTTTGACACTAGCAACACTAAAGCTATGAATCAAATGTTTTTAAATAATAATAAATTAACAGATACTAGTTATATGGAGAAATGGGATGTTTCTAAAGTAGAAAACATGTCTCATATGTTCTATAATACCGGTCTTACTAACGTAAACGGATTAGATAATTGGAAAACATCTAATTTGAGTAATATGAATTATATGTTTTTTCAGACTCCACTTAACAATGTAGACGGACTTATCAATTGGGATATATCAAAAGTGACAACTATGTATGGTTTGTTCTCTAATAATTCTCTTACTAATGTAAATGGACTAAGTAAATGGGATACTTCTAACGTTACAAATATGACCTATATGTTTATGCACAATAAAGAATTGTTAAGCATTGAAGGTTTAAGAAATTGGGATGTTTCTAGTGTGGAAAAAATGGATGCAATGTTTGCTGATCTTCCTAAATTGGCTGATGCTAGCCCAATTAATGACTGGAACATAGATCCATCAGGATCGTTTACAAATATGTTTTATGCCACACCTAAACGTCCAACGTTTACAAAAGTACCAGGAAGGTGGAATGGCGGCGGAACCTTTATTCCTTCTTAAAAAATAATAGAATAGGTGAGTAATATGAAATATATAAAATACTTTTTATTATTCTTATTTATACCATTTATAGCTTTAGCTAAAAATGATGTAGAAATAAAAAGCGTTTCATTGGTAGACAAATCAGAAGAAGTGACGGAATTAGAAAAAGCTAAATATAACGGATTAAAACTAGATTTCAGTCTTAAATATATAAATAAAAACGATTATGCCAAGTACAGAGTAATAATAAAGAATAATAGTGATAAAGACTATGAAGTAGATAGTCAAACTACTTTTAATGACGGTGAATTCATCAAATACGAATACACAATAGATAATAATAAAAAAGTATTAAAAGGAAATGAAGAACTAACCATGTTTATTATTATTACATATTTCAAAGATGTAGACGATAGTAAGTTTATAGATGGCAAATACAATGAAAAAAACAATGTATACATTGAATTATCAAATGATAATATTATTGAAGAGGGAGAAAAGAACATAATAAGTTTTGTCACTAACCCCGAGACTAATGCTAACGAAGAAATAGTATTCATTGTTATTAGCGCAATACTATGTATATTAATAATAATATCCCTTAAAGATATCAAAACTAAAACCTTTATGTTGATAATAGTTCTTTTATCAACACCTATCTTCGTTAACGCTTTGGAAAAAATAAAAATAGATGTTGAAACATACATAGAAATAGATAAGAATAGTACTATGTATATTAAAACAAATGATTGTGATAAAAACACTTATCAAGAAATAGAATACTTTTTTGATTACACGTATATAACAGACATGACATTTAGGGAATTCTTTAACTCTTCTAAGTATAACGAATTGACACCATCTGAAAAAAATATTTTTATCGAATTTTTTGAAAATCCTAATTACGTAGGAGGAAGAGAAATAACCTTTGAATATTACGAATTAAAGACATGCGATGATTTCCTTGAGATGCCTGAAAATGCTTCCGAAGAAGAAATGGATGCCTTATACGAAAACTATAATACTTGTCGAAAAAAATATCTTATCGAAGATATAAATCTGGACAGTAAAATTATTAGCAAAAAGAAGGGCTTTTACTTTTTTAAAAATGATGGAGTATGTTTGCAATAGTATAGACAGTACGCTGTTTGATTAAAGGCTTTATTAAAGCCTTTTTTAATATTATTAATTAACACAAGAAATATCTCTTAGCATATGATATACTAATAGAAGAAGAGTAGTGATATCAGTGGGCGGTTGATACAATGACCAAAAATAATTATCCTAAGTATAGCGTCATAATGGCAGTTTATTACAAAGTTAATCCTAATCACTTGAAAGAAAGCATAAATAGTATTTTAAAGCAAACCTACAAACCATCTCAATTTATAATAGTAAAAGATGGTATGTTAACAAAAGAACAGAATGAAGTAATAGAAGACTATAAAAAAGACAGCATTATAGAAACGATATCTATTGAAAAAAACCAAGGATCTGGAAATGCTTATAACCAAGCAATTGATAAATGCAAATACCCATATGCGGCGATAATGGATTCTGATGATATAGCAGACGAAAAAAAATTTGAAAAACAGATAAAATATATATCAACTCATCCAGATATAGATGCAATTGGAACAAATGCAATAGAATTTTTAGACAAAAAAGAAAATGTAGTATCAACAAGAATTATGCCAGAAAAAAATGAAGATATAATAAAGTTTGGTCATGCGAGATGTCCTATGATTCAACCTACAGTATTATTTAAAGTTGATTCGGTAAAAGCAGCTGGCTCATATCAGCATAGTCCTTTAACTGAAGACTTTGATTTATACATTAGAATGATTATGAATGGATGTAAGTTTTATACGTACCAAGAAGTATTATACTATATAAGAACTAATGAAGAATTCTTTAGAAGAAGAGGAGGACTAAAATATTTAAAAACCATTCTTGATTTTAAATATAAATGGTATAAAAAAGGATATTTTACCTTTTTTCAGTTTCTAAAGACATCTATATCTTCAATAGCGGTTTCGCTAATGCCTAATAAAATGCGCGTACTAGTTTATAAAAAATTCTTAAGAAATTAGGTGATTATCTTGACTATATTACATATTATAGACATTGTGGACACCAAAAGTAACGGAGTGGCGATAGCGGTAAAAAACTACGTTGAATATGAAAGCCGATTTGAAAACGTTGCTATGTTTTGTTTAAACTCTAAACCCGAAACTAGTTCTAAATTATATAGTTATAAAGATTATAAAACAATAGAAGAACTTCCCGAGCCATTCAATAAACCTGACCTAGTAGTATTCAACGAAGTATACAAACCAAAGTATATTCGATTGTATAAAGAATGCTTAAAAAGAAACATTAAGTACATAATAATTCCCCATGGTTGTTTAGTTAAGGGGGCCCAAAAAAAACATCGTTTCAAGAAAAAAGCTGGCAATATCTTGCTTTTTAATAGATTCATTAGAAATGCAAATGGTGTTCAATTTTTAAATGAAAGTGAGAAAAAAAACACCCATTTTCATATAAAAAAAGACATAATAGCGGGAAACGGTATTACACCATCTGCTTATAGAAATAATAATGATGGTGACAATAAGGATTTGGTATACATAGGAAGATATGAAGTAAAACATAAAGGACTTGATCTATTAGTAAAAGTATGTGCTGAAAACAAAAAATGGTTTCAAACAAATGATATTAAAATACAATTATATGGGCGCGACAATAAAGAAGAAATAATAAGAATAAATGAACTTGTAGCTTGCCATAATGTTAAAGATATTATTATAATTAATAAACCAGTATATGGAATAGAAAAAGAGCGAATATTGAAAAAAGCCTATGCTTTTATTCAATGCTCTAGATATGAAGGACAACCGATGGGAATAATCGAGGCTTTATCAGCCGGAGTTCCTTGCATAGTAACTTACGGAACTTACCTGGGAGAATATATTCGTGATAATAAGTGTGGTATTGCCTGTCATTTTGACGCGAAGGAAGTTTTTGAGGCTATATCTAAAATGACGGATGATAATCAAACAAGGAATTTGTTTGCTAAAAACAGCTATGTCAAATCCAATAAAGACTTTGAATGGAATGCTGTTGTTCTAAAAACAATTGAAAAGTATAAAAAAATAATAAAAGGTGATTAATATGATTTTTAATATAATTTTAGTTCTATTTATGATTGTTTTATACTTTTTTGTATGTGCTTCAAGACGCGTATCAAAGCAGAAAAAGGAAAAAATATTCTTAAAAATATCATTCTTTATTATCTTTATTCTAATGGCAACAAGAACATTTAGCACGGGTACCGATACAATAATGTATGTAAATAAGTTTGCCAGCCTTTCTTACAGCAAATGGAATTCTACGATATTCGGCGGTTATTATGAACCGCTATATGTTATCTTTAATATCTTGTTGAGTTACATCAGCAACAATCCGCGTTTATTAATAGTTGTAATCAGTGCTTTTATTAGTTACTCTTTTTATAAATTCATTAAGGAGAATTCCGAGAACTATCTAATTAGTGTTATTATGTTTATATGCTTGTTATTCTTTTACGGAGCTATGAATACACTAAGACAATACATGGCGATGTCAATAGTACTTCTTGGTTTCTCTTTTGTAAAAAACAAAAAATTAATACCATATGTATTCACAGTAATTATAGCGAGCTTATTTCATTCTACTGCTTTAGTTGGTTTCCTATTATATCCTTTATATAATATTAAATATACAAACTTTAGAATTATAATAATCTTCATTGCTGCTTTTTTAACTAATAGATATGTTTTACTTATCACTAATACTATATATAAAATGATGGGGAAAACGAACTATTACGTAAATAGGGTAGGAATGGAAAACATAGCTAACTTGATATTAATGGCAGTATATTTAACAATCTTTTTGTTTAGCTTATATGAAGTAAAAAAGTATAAAACCAATAAGAAAGAAAACGATTTTTATTTATATATATTTATCATGGCTTCGGCCGCCAGTTTAGTAGCTGCTAATATGAATGTATTATCAAGAATTACTGATTATTTTGCTTGTTTCTCAATTATATGTCTACCCAATATAATTGAAGATAATATAAAAAGAAAAGATACGAAATTTTTTGTTAATGGTATTTTGGTATTTGCACTATTAACGTATTCAAGTGTAATAATACATTTTCGTCCAGAATGGAATACGGCTTATAACTATAAGAGTATAATAACCGATAGAGAAAAATAAAATATGAGGAGTATTAGGGTATGAAAAAGAAAAATATAGCACTTTTAAATACAATTACCAGTTTGATACTGCAAGTATTAACGCTTATAAACGGTTTTATCATTCCCAGAATAATACTTGTATATTTTGGCTCAGAAGTAAATGGCCTAGTATCTTCGTTAACAAAATTTTTAAGTTACATCGCTTTGCTAGAAGGAGGAGTAACCGGAGTCGTAATGGCAAATTTATATAAGCCGTTAACTGATAAAGATGATAATAAGTTGAGTTCAGTAATAAACACTACTAGAAGATTCTACAAAAAAATTGCTTATATATTCCTTATATATTCCCTTCTTTTAGCACTTCTGTATCCCGTGATATTTAAAACACATTTCTCTTATTCATATGTTTTATGGTTAACACTCATTTTATCTATAACATCTTTTATTCAATATTGCTTCTCTTTAACTGCTAAAACCCTATTAAATGCTGATAAAAAAGTATATATCGTTTCAATTACTCAATCGATAATACTAATCGCGAATATTATATTATCTATTGTAGCTATTTCTATATATCCTAGTGTTCATATTTTAAAATTATTATCAGCCATTATCTTTTTGGCTCAACCAATAATTTTTAATTATTTTGTTAACAAAAATTACACATTAGACCAAAATGCCAAAGACGACCCAAACTTATTAAAGTCAAGATGGGATGGTTTCTCTGTTCTAATAGCGGGATTTATACATACTAATACAGATGTTTTATTATTAACCATTTTTACCAATTTAAATACTGTTTCGGTTTATAGCATCTATGCTTTAGTGGGAAGTGGATTAAGAACTATTTTAAGCTTTTTATCAAATGGGATTAAACCATCTATCGGTCAACTATATGCAAAAGACAAATATGAAGAACTCAATAAGAGATTTGATATATACGAATACTTAAACTTCTTTTTGGTCTTTTTATTCTTTTCGGTTGCTTGTCTACTAATCGTACCATTTGTAATGATTTATACCAAGAATATTACTGATGCAGACTACTACCAGCCAATTTTTGGAATAATAATCATGCTTGCGGAAGGTTTTTATTTAATAAAGAATCCTCATGTAGATTTAGCATACGCTGCTAATAAATTTAAAGAGATAAAGATCCCGTGTTACATTGAAGCGGGAATTAATATAATCGTATCACTAATACTAATCAAACCGCTTGGTTTGATTGGAATTGCAATCGGTACATTGGCAGCAATGATATATAGAATGATATTCCATATCTGGTATACCAATAAAGCCCTAATAAAAAGACGACCAATTACGTTTATTAAGAAAATGTTATCATTTGGATCTTTTACAACTATAGGAATTATTATTTGTAAATCTTTAATTCCTAACGTTAATTATAATCTACTGAACTGGCTATGGCATGGAATAGTATATATAATCATTTTTGGTATATTGTATCTAATCAATAGTTTATTATTTTATAAAGACGAATTAAAGAGTATAAAAGAATACTTAGAATAATAGAGGATGAAAAATGAAAAAAATAAGTATAGAAGAGTTGAAAAAAATCCAAATTAATATCCTGGATTATGTTGATCAATTCTGCAGAGAAAACAAAATTAATTATTGGTTAAGCTATGGCTCATTGCTTGGAGCGGTAAGACATAAGGGATACATACCTTGGGATGATGACATAGATATCGGCATGTTAAGAGACGATTATGAAAGATTTATAGCCATATTTAATAAGAAGAACAATAAATACAGAGTATGCGATTATTCAATCGATCACGATTGGCCACTTCCTTACGGTAAAATACTTGATACAACAACTTTAATGTATGAGCCAGACAAAAAAAGTGGTATTACTACAGCAGTATTTGTAGATTTGTTTATTTATGACGATGCCCCTAATAATAAGCAAAAACTAAAAAGGGCCTTTAAAAAAAGAACAATATATAGAAAATTACATCTTTGGCAAACATACAAAGAAGCATATAATCAAGAAAGAAAAAAGTATAATTTTATTAGATATCCAATTCATTTATTCCTTCAACTCTTTCCTAAAAAATATTTTTTGAAGAGAATATTGAAAATAGAAGTTATGTTTAGAAATAATGCTTCAAACAAGGTTGCATCGATATCTGATCAAGGGAACTACGTATTTGATAAGAATGTACTAGAAGAATTGACGGAATTAGAATTTGAAGGCAAAAAGTTTTACGCTCCTCAAAACTATGACTTGGTATTGAGAACTTTTTACGGTGACTACATGAAATTGCCGCCCAAAGAAAAGAGAGTATCGCATCATAGATTTGAAGCCTATTATAAAGAATAAACACTATCGTGAAGATAGTGTTTATTCTTTAAACAATTTTAATACTAAATCCAATCTTGAGGACTGTTTAACATAACCCATATCCAGTTCTGTCTCTATCGGAGGAACAGATTGGTATAGTTGTTCCAAATTACTGGTAAGAATAGCGTCTAAACCAGGTTCATAAAAATCCTTAATCGACATCTTAGCGTTTCTTTTTAAACCTATATTAAACCTCTTGATAACCTTTCTTATCTCGTCATAATAAAGCTTTCTGCTATTTTTATCGATTTCGGACGCTTGATTAACAGCTAAAACGGCCCTTTTAACTTCAACATAGAAATCCCTTTTTATCGTATTTATATGACTGCTCTTCTGTAAAAGGGCAATATATCTTTTTTGTATAGCAAAGAACTCATTATTGTAAGCAATCCAATCTGAAGGAACAAAATAATCATCATTTTCATTGTCAATAATGGGATTGTTATCTAACATCTTTGCAACAGGTTTTCCTACAGGATAGTAAAATCCAGCCGTTCTTAGTAATAGCAAACCTACATGTATTAACTCTGCTTCAAATGCCGGAAGAGATTCTGTGGGTACAACATCACCAATTAAATATGAAGCAATAATTGCTGATAAAGATAATAAAAGAACAGTTAATTCTTTAGCGATAATTCGATCAGTAGAACATATACAATAATCTATATATTGTTTCAACAGTCTTAACTCGCCCAAATGGCTTGGCAAGACATTTCCAAATCTATATCCAATATCTAATCGCTGTAATAGCTTTAATTGACTACTATCTATAGTTCTAGCCATAAGTTTTTCAAGATATATATTATTAATGTTTGGCTGCTGTATCTCCTCATACTGATCCTTACTTAAAAGTATATAAAAAGCCTTTTTCCCGTTTGCGAATGCTGTAATATGAGGGTAGTCGCCATTGTCTCCCTGATAAACTAATAGGTAACTTTTTGTCATCTCACTATTAATGGCGTATAAAAAAACATTTAAAGGAATTCTCTTGGTGGATGAAACCAAAAAGCCATCATTAGCTAGTCTGTATTTGGTTAAAACTCTTTTATTCACAGTTTCTCCCATCCTATTTTCCCCCTTTTTTGAACTAATAAGATTATAGATTATACACAACTCAAAGTCAAACTAATATGTATTGCTTCAGTTGATACAATTGTAAATTAATTCTCAAGGCCCGAAAATAGGGGAAAAATCATTATTAAATATGAAACATTTACAAAAATGTAAAAAAAATCAAAAAAAGTATTTACAAATAAAAAGAAATATATTATCATAAATGTAGTGATAAGATATTATATATCATATCATTAGATGATATAACTTAGTCGTTATATTATCCGTATTAATAAGACTTGTTCTTATTAATATGTATTCTAATAGAAGTATAATAAAAATACTTTCTATTAGAGCCCTGTAGGTTAGTTTACTAACTTACAAATTTAAATGGTACACACTTAGTTGTGATATGCTTAAAAGCTTATCTGCTAAATAAATTACTATTTAAACGATTCGTTGTTTAAAGTGCTATAGCGTTGTAATATTATTATTTAGTAGCGAGCATACACTTAACTAATAATCCAGCCTTTATTTCTTGATTCTAAAAGTGGATTTGTAGAGATGTCAACTCGAGTGTGTGTAGTAAACCTGGCCGGCCTTTAATGGTTTACTACTTTCAAGACAAAGTTAGCCTTGACAAGCTAACTTTTTTCGTGGATAAATTTGCCTATTTCGTTAGGAAAAGTTATAATTGTGAAAGTGATAAGGGGGTAAAAACAATGGATTACAGGGGATATATATCGAAACTTCGAACAATTGAAATGAGACAAACATTGCTTGGACCTGACGAAGATGAATTAAAAAAAGCATATAGAATAGTTAAAGAACTTCAAACGAATTGCGGAGTTGACGTTAATAGTGAAATGAGATTGGAACCACTTAGAATCTTGAGCGATATGGAAAAAAGTTTTGAAAATAAAATGATAGTGTTGAATGATTTCAGGGAATTGAAAGCAATAACGGAAAAGAATAATGCTGAGATGACTTTGGATAATATAGTGAAACTAGCTCGTCAACGGCTAATGCTTCAACAATTTGGACACGTAATAGAGGACTATAGTAAATTAAGAACATTAAATATGTGTGAAGTGATGTCGCGATGTGTCTTAGACATTTGTAATGAGGTAGGGGTTAAGGCGGAACTTAAATGCATTAATGCTGGATATACTAACCAAACAGATGTTTTTGGCGGCTATGGATATCACTTTGTAGTAATAGTTTATTTACAAGGAGAAAGATTTTTGGTAGACGTTTCTTACTCGCAGTTTTTTGGGATGGACCATAACATGATAGAAAGGCTCGGAATATGCGATATATTGAACTGTGCACCTGGCCTTTATATGACAATGACCGAAGAAAGACTTAAGGTAGCAAAAAGAATACTAAGAGATGGGTGGATTGAACTAACTGACTATAATTTGAAAAACTATTTAGATGGATTTACCTTGTGGTATAGAAATGGCCTATATTATGAAAATACACAAGATTTTAGCTATATAGTTCCATATACTGCTTATGATTACAAGAGATTCTTAAGTGGGGAAGATAGCTTGCTAAATCACGAAAATCCAGAATATATTGGTTATCAGCGTAAACCACTGAAAGATCCGCATTTAGATTTTAGTAGAAGATTATAAAACGTGATATAATTGCCATGAGGATGATATCATGAATAAAAAAGCAATAATATTATGGGTAATAACATTTATGTGGATGGGAATAATATTTTCTTTTTCCGCTACAACTGGAGATGACTCCTCGTCCAAAAGTAAAAAGTTTACCTATGAAATTATAAATATTATCAAAAAGAATGAGAAAGAATCACAAATACATAAACAAGTAGAAAAAGCCAATCCTAAGATAAGAAAAATTGCACATGCTTTTGAATATGCAGTTCTCTATATATTAGTTCTGCTATCATTAAAAGAAACGATAAAAAATACCAATAAAACATATTTAATTGCTTTGATATTATGCGTCTTATATGCGGCAACGGATGAAGCTCATCAATTATTTGTGAATGGCCGCTCTGGAGAACTAAGAGATGTAGTTATAGATACTGCCGGTGCAGTCATAGGGCTATTAATATACGAAATAATAAAAAAAGTAAGTAAAAAACTAAAGAAAATAAAGGGCTGAAATAAATCGGCCTTTTTAAAAAAACAGCAATTAGCACTCTCTATTGACAAGTGCTAATTTTGTGCTATAATGTACCTAGAAAAAAGGAGGGATATATATGAATTATGGATATCCACAACAAGAAGAAGAGGACGTATTAGTAAAATACGGTCGCGATATTACAGAACTAGCTAAAAACAATAAAATAGATCCAGTTATAGGTCGCGACGAAGAAATTAGAAGTATAACAAGAATATTGTCTCGTAAAACCAAGAATAACCCAGTTCTAATTGGAGAACCAGGAGTAGGAAAAACAGCAATTGTAGAAGGTTTGGCACTCCGCATAGTAAGTGGGGATGTCCCAGAAAGTTTAAAAAAGAAAACTATTTGGGAATTAGATTTAGCAGCATTAGTTGCTGGAGCTAAATATCGTGGTGAATTTGAAGAGAGATTAAAAGCGGTTCTAAATAAGATTAAAGAATCTGACGGCTCTATTATCATGTTTATTGACGAAATACATATGATAGTAGGTGATGGCGCCGAGGGTACAATGAACGTTGGTAATATGCTAAAGCCGATGTTAGCCCGCGGAGAGATAAAATGTATCGGAGCAACAACGTTAAATGAATATCGTAAATACATTGAGAAAGACGGCGCTTTAGAAAGACGTTTCCAAAAGATTATTGTTCAAGCTCCAACAGTTGAAGATACAATAGCCATTTTAAGAGGGTTAAAAAACTCCTTTGAAGTTCATCACGGGGTGACAATTAAAGATAGAGCATTAATTGCTGCTGCCACTTTATCTGACCGCTATATAACAGATAGATTTCTACCGGATAAAGCTATTGATTTGGTTGATGAGGCCTGCGCAACGATTAAAGTCGAAATGGATTCGGTACCGGTTCCTTTGGATAAACTTACAAGGCGAATAATGTTGCTGGAAATTGAAAGACAATCTTTGAAAAAAGAAAAAGATGATAATTCTAAAAAAAGATTGGAAGAATTAGACAAAGAACTATATGAATTGAAATTGAAAGAAACCAAGTTGAAGGAGGACTTTGCTAAAGAAAAAGAAGCTAATGAAAAAATACTAGATAAGAAAAAATCTTTAGAAATAGCCCGCCGCCGTTTAAAAGAAGCGGAAAATAGTTATGATCTAGAAACAGCGGCACGTCTAAGCCATGGCGAAATACCAAAACTGGAACAAGAACTAGAAGAATTGCAAAAGAATACTAAAAATACTTTGCTAAGTGACACTGTTAAAGAAGAAGATATCGCTTCGGTAATATCTAAGTGGACAAACGTCCCTATATCAAAGCTAGTTGAAGGGGAAAAAGACAAATTATTAAAACTTGAAGAAAATATGAAAAAAAGAGTAATAGGGCAAGATAAAGTATTAAACAAAGTAACTAATGCTATTATAAGAAGCAGAGCTGGTATCAAGGACCCTAATCGTCCAATCGGATCGTTCTTATTCCTTGGCCCAACAGGAGTTGGTAAAACAGAAGTTGCTAAAACTTTGGCGTATGAACTCTTTGATGACGAAAGACATATGATAAGAATTGATATGTCGGAATACATGGAGAGTTTTAATGTTTCTCGTTTAATTGGCGCAGCTCCAGGATATGTCGGCTATGAAGAAGGTGGCCAACTTACCGAAGCAGTACGTCGTAATCCTTATTCGATAGTGTTATTTGATGAAATTGAAAAAGCACATCGGGATGTGTTTAATATCTTATTACAAATACTAGATGATGGTCGTATCACTGATTCACAAGGTCGTACTGTTGATTTTAAAAATACAATAATAATAATGACCAGCAATATAGGCAGTGAATATATACTAGAAAACCTACCTAATAAAGAAGAGCTAATTAATAAAGAATTACACTCCACGTTTAAACCGGAATTCCTAAATAGAATAGATGAAATCATTTACTTTAATTCTCTTAATAAAGACGTAGTTTATCAAATACTGGATAAGATCATCAAAGATATAGAATATCGTCTAAAAGATCGGAATATTACTATTGAATTAACTAATGAAGCTAAAGAATATATTATTAATAATTCTTATGACGAGTCTTTTGGAGCTCGTCCAATCAAGAGATTTGTCTCTGACAACTTAGAAACGTTACTAGCAATGGAATTGATAAATGACAAGATTAAAGATGGATCTCATCTAGTGGTTGATATTGCTAATGGAAAGTTAGTTATTAAAGAAGGAAAGGAATAAAAAGGTACATTGTCAATGTACCTTTTTTTATGCTATTATGATTCTACGAGGAGTGATTTGTATGGCTTATTTAACTATTGTTATTAATACAATTCTTGTGTTTTTTATATCTAATGCTTATTTATTTAATAAAAGTTATGCTATTAAAACACCAACCATACTAATGATATTTTTGATATCTTTGTTTATTGTAATAAATATATTTCCATCGTTATTTGCCAAAAGGTTAAATGATAAAAATCTTTATAAAATTAGGAATGGTTATAGATTGTTAATAGTATTCTTTGCTAATCTATTGCTATGTTCTGGTATATATTTATTTAGTATTATTAAATATAATGTTGATATAAAAGTATTATTAATAAACCTATTAATAATAATACTAGTTCTAAACATTGTATTTTGGAATGGCATTATAAGAGTATATTTATTTTCTGAACAACTAGGTATTAGATACCGCTTTGTTGGTTTGTTAGTGGGGCTAGTGCCAATTGTTCATTTAGTTATGCTGGTTAAAATAATAAAAATATGTCGAAATGAAGTGGAATTTGAAAATAATAAAATAATAATAAATATTGATAGAAAAAATAAACAAGTGTGCAAAACTAAATATCCATTATTATTAGTTCACGGTATTTTCTTTAGAGATTTTGAACACTTAAACTACTGGGGAAGAATTCCTGATGAATTAATTAAAAATGGAGCTACGGTTTATTATGGGAATCATTCTTCGTCATTATCTGTTAAGGATTCGGCAGAAGAATTAGCCAGTAGAATAAAAGATATTATAAAAGAAACAAATTGTAAAAAAGTAAATATCATCGCCCATTCTAAAGGCGGATTAGATACCAGATATGCGATATCTAACCTTGGAATGGACAAATATATTGCGTCTTTGACTATGATTAATACTCCTAACCATGGTTGCGTGTTTGCGGATTACTTGCTTAATAAAGCTCCTGACGGATTAAAAGAAGCGGTGGCTAAAAGCTATAATTTTGCCTTAAAAAAGTTAGGAGATAAAGCCCCTGATTTTATTGCTGGCGTTACAGACCTAACGTCATCGGAAGTGGAAAAAATGAATGAAAAAATGCCAGCATCCCCTAAAGTAAAATATAAATCTTATGGATCAGTGTTAAAAAAAGCAACTGGTGGCAGATTTCCGCTTAATCTTACTAATAATTTTGTAAAACTATTTGACGGAAAAAATGATGGTTTAGTAGGAATAGAATCGTTTCCGGTATATGATGATTTCACTCTAATAGAATCACCTTTTAAAAGAGGAATATCTCATGGTGATGTAATTGATTTGAATAGAGAAAATATACCTGGTTATGATGTAAGAGAATTTTACGTTGATCTAGTTAGTGACTTAAAAGATAAAGGCTTTTGAAATATGGAAGAAAGAAACCAACTGCTGAAAACTAGACAAAATGAAAAAAATCATTATAATAAACACTGAAAAAGGAAGGATATTTATGCAAAAACCAAAAAAATGTATCTCCAAAGGGAATCCTAATTATGCGCAATTACTTCGATATGTAAATGAGGCGGCAAGAAGCCTTATTGAAAAAATAGCTGGTAAAGAATTGTCGTCTGAAGAAACCGCAAAAAGGAGCTTGCTTAATTCCCTTGGATTCATTAGCGATTTTTATACGAATCCTAATAGCGAAGGGACTCTGGTAATAGTGGTAAATGCTAAAGGAGTTCCATTTCACTTTCTATGTCATCTTGACACTGAGATATTGGATATGGCTAATAAACTAGCGTCTTATCATAGACAAAAACCGGTATATGCCCCATCTTTAGAAGACTTGGGTAAAGATGGCTACGTAGTTGTAACGGCTCAAAAAAAGAAAATATCACCAGCGATTTATTACAGCGATCCAACACCGGAACAATTCGCCTTCATAGGAGCGTTAAATCAGGTATTACCTTGGGATGAATATAAGCTACCTGAAGGAAATAAGATAGAACCTCCTGTAATTATACCTGCTTTAACTACTCCTATTATTGAAGAGGAAGGTAAGGAATCAGCCGGGGAATATGACTCGCCATCACCTTTAACTTTAGGAAGAAAAGGACCACAAAAATAATGTGGTTTTTTATATTGAAAAAACAAAAATAGTTAGGCAAATAATTCGATTATTTAAATTGAAATATAGCATTTCTTATTGTATAATTATACGTATAGAATAAGGAATTTTTTTATCGTGGGAAAAACTAGCTTACGATAATGAACAATAGAAAGAGTGGTTTATATGTCAAATGTAATTAAAGGAATAGGAAAAATCTTACTAATAATAGTAGTTGTATTGTACCTGGTATTAGAAATATTCTTAGCAATTTGCCTGCTAAATTATAACGATTATCGTATAACGGTATTCGGGAACAAATCATTATTATTATTAACTGAAGATTTGGATGAAAAATATAAAAAGAATGATTTAGTAATAGTCACTAAGGGTGATGGTAGCGAAGTAAAAGAAGGGGATTCAATTTTCTTTTATAATCCGGGTCAGAACTATACAGTTAACTATGCTGAAGTTACAAGTATTACCCCTCATGCTAACAAGACATATACTTATAAAATTGGAACTACGCATAATGTATATACCGAATATTATATTGGTAAAAATACCAAGGTATATAAAGGCCTTGGCGGAACTATGCGTTTATTAGAATCTAAGTGGGGATTCCTATTGTTAATCGTACTACCAACAATGATTGCTGTTATTTACGAATTCTATGCAATTATTGTTGAAATAATAGAATTTAAGAAAGAGGTTGACAATGAATAGAAAAAGAATAGGAGTTCTAATCGCCTTATCTTTACTATTACTTGTTGTTTTTACTGCGTCGTACTCTTATTCCTTATTTGAAAGCTCTATTAGCGGAGATGCAGAAGCTACAACTGCAGACTGGTTGATAAAAGTTAATAACACATTGATTTCAACCGGTCAAACTGAGACATTTAGTGTTAATGATATACATTATACAAAGACTAACACTAACATAAGACAAGGCAAGTTTGCTCCGGGCATTTCTGGGTATTATGATTTGGAAATAGATGTTAAAGACACTCAAGTTGCCGTAGAATATGACATTTATGTAGATGATTTCGATTCGGAAAACTTTAAAGTTAAAGATATTGATTTGATGCAAGGAAGCTCGAATTTTACCAAGATTAACGAAAAAGAGTTTACAGGAATAATACCTGTAGGGAGTCGAGTAAATCAAATATTAAGAATTTATCTTGAATGGAAAGATCTCAACACCCCAGAAGCCAATGCTGCTGATAGTGAAATGGGAACAAAAGAAAATCCCGATGTTGAGATACCGATTACATTACATTTCATACAATATATAGGAGAGTAATAATATGAATAGTAGACTAGTAATAGTGAGCAGAAAAATATTCCAAGTATTAATAAATATCTTGCTAATCATTATTGGTTTACTATTATTAGTGGCTCTCTATAACTTCTATGTGATAAAAATACAAAAAAAAGACTATGCTAGTTATTTCGGATATACTGCTTTTAATACCACAAGTGGAAGTATGGAAAAAGCTATCTATGTCGATGATTATGTATTTGTTAAGATTAATGAAAAAAAATTAAAACAAGGAGACATAATTACTTTTAAAACAAACGATACTATTATTACTCACCGGATAGTAAGAATAGATAAAGATAAAATTACTACCAAAGGGGATAATAACAACGTTGAAGATGATCCCATTACAAGAAAAGCTGTAATAGGTAAAGTAGTACATATTGGTCGTGAATATGGTATTTATTTAAAAATAATTAAAACTCCTCAAGTATTTATAACCTTCTTTATATCTATAATAATGATGGATATTGCCTTAGGTGAAGATAAGGAAGTGAGTAAAAGTGAGAAGAAAAAAGAATAGAATATATATGTTTATCATAGTATTTCTTCTTATAGATTTACTAGCCGTATTAGTAATGATAAATACTTCTAACGCCAGGTATGAATCTACTGCCGTTTCTAATACAGAACTGGAAGTCGCTTTATATGCGTTAGAAGAAAATGATTCTTACACTATCTCCCTCGAAGAAATGGTTCCTAGAGAAGAACCATATGTGTACAGATTCACAGTAACTAATACAGATAAAAATGGGAGATTAACAGATGTTCGTTTGTATTACGATTTAAAAATAATTGCCACAACTAACATGCAATTAACCTATGAATTATATAAAAATCAAAACTACTTAAGCAGTAATGCAACAAGTGCGATTAACCTTAATATAGTAGCGCCAGATGAGGATGGAACCTTTTTTAGAACTCTAACTACTAGTCGAGTATATTTCGGATATCAGCAAGAAGAAACAAATGAATATACCTTGCTAGTGTATTTTCCGGAATCATTTAAAGATAGTAAATATCAAGATTTGATAGAGAGCATTCAAATAAAAATCGACTCTCAACAAGCTGTATAAGATAGAAATGAGGTGACACTTATGAAAAAGAAAATAAGAAGAACTTTTGAATATTTAAAAACCCATAAAAAAGCAAGAATATTTAGCATAGCAATCATAAGTGTTGTCTCTATATTCTTTCTTGTGAATTTTTCTCGATATGTTAAACAAATAATAGAGAACTACATTACCAGAACAGAAAGATTCTACTTCAATAGTGATAAACTAACTACTGACAATAAAACTTTCGAAATTAATTACTGGCCAGGAGCTGCTCCTTATGAAATCAGCATTACTGTTAACAGTTTAGATAACAACCTACGAGGAACAGACATAGAAATCGATTATGCTCTTACTTGCGAAGCGGGAGCCGGTATTCGTTGCGAATTATCCCAAAATGGTGGAACTATTGAAACAGATACTAACAAAGATACCTTTACAGCAACAGCAATTCCGACTAGGCCTTTTCAAGATGGAGAGTCTTCATATATTAAAGTAACTGCCAGAACTACCGAACCATTTGAAAAGGAACTAAGTGCCACCTTTGTTTTCGTTGTAGGGCATTATGGATTGTCATACAAAATCGAAGATGAACAAGGTCAGCCATACCTAGAATCAGTTATTTCGAATACGGATGACTATTATATAGTTAGAACCGCCTTTGGCACTCATAGTGTAGGAGATAGAATTTCTACTGCTGAGTATTCACTTTTAAGTGAAGGCGAAAAAAATAATTGCTCGGGCGTTATCATAGAGCTTAGTTTTGACCCGAATGACTTAAGACTTGATATGACCAACTATTATTATCAAAATAAAATATCTGAAACTATTGAACCATTAAGTGATGGATATAATTATGTTAAAAGCTTTAAATTCTCGATACCTCCTCAGACAGCTATTGCTATTAAGTTTTACAAATTAGATGTTACTGAGAATTATACCTATCCATTAGGGGAAGATGATGATCCTATCGTGGAAATAGATGCTAGCTAGAAGGTGATAAAATGATTAATATAATGAATGAATACACTGCTTTTACCAAAAGATGTCTAAATAGCTATATGAAATTCATCTTGGATAAACAATACGATAAAGGAATTGTTAATAGATATATAGATAAATACATTGAAATAAGATATTCTAATTATTTAGATGAAAATACTATTAAAGACACATTAGCTAAAAAGATAACAAAAGGTATTAAAGATACAACCATAGCATTAGAAGAAAATCTGCCGGCTAATAAAGAAAATATAATTAAAAATACTGAAAAAATATTCAAATATGTAAACTCTTTAGATTCCTCTTATTTTTTAGAATCACATAATAAAGTAATTGAAAATATAGGGATAATTAGAAGAGATATATTAGAACTTGATAATAATAATTTTTCTAATGCTTTAGATAAAATGTTAAGAGAAGATATAAAAAAAAGAAAAGAATTCTTAGATAGTTTTTCAAGTGATACATTTTCATTGACAAAAACAAGATTGAATAAAAGTTCTAATTTACTAAGAGTAAATGTTAAAGACAATATTAAGTTTCCAGAACTATATAGTGATATAGCTATAGACAAGGCGCGTCATAAAGATAGTATTAGTGAAGATATTATAACTATCGGTTACATACTAACAACAGTAGAGATAATAAATAATTTGATTAGTAATAATTTTAATAATACTTATTACTTACCATTACCAACGTCAATATTTAATAAAACTACCAAAAAGAATCGGCTACTAAGTATAATAGATAACGAATATATACTAGAACATATTAGTTTGGTAATAACATTTAACGCTTTTCAACAGAACAAAAGTAATGTTGTCGAATTAATGCATAAAGGTTATATGTTTACTATTGCTCTAGACAAAACATTTGATTATTGTTCTGAAAACCTAGAATATTTAGAAATGTTTAGCAATATTTTTATGCTAAAAGATAAATACTACTACAAAGATATGCTAAAAAATGGTAAACTAGGTAAAAGAATAATAATAGTAGATGAGGTGGAATTGTGAATACATATGTAAGATTTTTATATGAATTCTTGGACCAATTACTAGGGGGGATAGTAACCGCTTTAAAAGGTTTGATACTTGGCATTATCCAAATGTTTGATATTCGTGCTTATGCTAATCTTATTAAAACCTATAGTAAAGATTTTAACGGCGGTGAATGGGTATTAGTAGTACTGGCTATAGTAGTTACTATTGTCGTTCTAGCGTTAGTAATACTATCAGTGTGGTTTGTAGTGAGAAAAGCTTTAAAATTCAGAAAAACATTAGTAGAACAAGAAAGCCTATTAGAAGAAGTGGCAGATTTGCAAAGAAAAGTAGTTCAGCTTATGAAAGAAAAAGATGAGTTATACGCTATGAAAGTTTCTCAATTAGGATTAAAACCAACAGAATCTGCACTCAGTGAAGGAGCAGGAGCAGAGCAAGAAGAAGGCGAAGAGATTCCCGAAGATGCTCAAAGTTCAAGATTCCCAAAACTTACTACTATCGATATCGAATATGCTAACTATAAAATTGTTAACTATGGCAATAGTTTTACATTACCAGACCTAGTTAACAACTTTAGAAATTTTGCCGCATCAGAATTAAAACTATATTATCAAGAAGATTTAATAAGGTTATACATAGCTGCTTTAGCATCTACTAAACTAGTAATACTACAAGGTATTTCTGGTACTGGTAAAACATCACTAGCATATGCTTGGGGAAAATTTTTAAAACACGACTCATGCGTTGCTTCAGTTCAACCATCATGGCGTGATAGAACAGAACTATTTGGATACTTCAACGAATTTACCAAGAAGTTTAATGAAACCGAAGTATTAAAAGAAATATATCTAGCCGGATATACCGATGATATTTATACAGTAATACTAGACGAGATGAATATCTCTCGTGTTGAGTACTATTTTGCTGAAATGTTATCAATTCTAGAAATGCCTAGTCAAGATGAATGGATAGTAGAACTAGTACCAAGTGCTTGGCCAGATGATCCAAAACACTTAGATCAAGGAAAACTAAAGATAGCTCCAAATGTTTGGTATATAGGAACCATCAATAACGATGACTCAACTTTCATGGTTACAGACAAAGTGTACGACCGTGCTATGCCAATCGATATCAATGATAAAGGTCAAGTATTTGAACCGATTCCAACTGAAGCACAAGACATTAACTATTCTTATGTTAGAACCTTATTTGATGAAGCTATGAACAACAATCAAATAACACAAGAAACATTAGATAAAATAGATAAAATGGACGACTATGTTATTAAACATTTCCGTATCGCTTTCGGTAACCGTATTGTTGCCCATATGAAAAAGTTCGTTCCAGTATACGTTGGAGCGGGCGGGACAGAATTAGATGGAGTAGATTACTTCATAGCTCGTAAGATATTACGTAAATTTGAACAATTAAATATTTCCTATATCCGAGACGAAATTGATGGATTTGTTAAATTCCTAGAAGATACTTTTGGAAAAGGAAAAATGCATGAATGTGTAGATTACTTATTAAGACTTAAGAAGTTAACTTAATAGAAAGGAGTGGAGAATATGGATGAAGGCTTAAATATATTAGGTCTCTATCAGAATTCTAGCGATACAAGAATTAATGGCTTTGCCAAAAGAGTAAAATCATCAATGTTAGTAGATCTTCATTATGATAAAGTAGAAGCTAATTTTGAATGGCTAGACCTGATGGAAGAAACGGTTAGATATCTAGACAATATTCTCCGTAATCCTAATAGGTTCATAATTAATGAAGATGAAGTAGTAAAAGTTGAATTAGCTAAACACGTTACAGTAGAAAGTATCAAACATCTAGCTCGTAATACAAATCTAATCCAAGATATTGATGAAAAAACAGGAGACGTAAAACCTTCTAAAATATTAAATATAAACAAAGAAGAAAGCTTTGATACCTATGAAAACAGATTCATTTATACTTTAATAGTTAATATGGAAACCTTCTTAAATTTCAAAAAGAAATTACTACTAGAATCATCACATTTAAAAGATGATAAATCGTTAGAATATAAAGCCGCTTCAATAGTTGGAAACGAAAATATAACCATTGAACTAGCTATGAAATCATCCGTTCATACCAGAAAAAATGATGGTAAAAAGAATGGCGATGACTTAGAAACAAGAATCAAAAAAATGGGTGAAAGAATAATTGATTTGAAGAGTACGCCTGTATTTAAGGATTTATCTCGCCGTCACGTAGCATTGGTAAGACCGCCAATAAAGAAAACGAACGTAATATTAAAAAACACTAATTTCCAATATGCAATGGTATTATGGAACTATTTGCAAGAACATTTTGGTGATGAAGATAAAAGAGATAAATTGGATAAGAATTACGAGGATGAGGGAGAACTAAGAGGATTATTTGATGATACATTCCTACTTGCTTACTTGGCTATGTGTACATTAAATAAAGAAGATTATGATATAAACAAAGCCAAAGAAAAAGTAATCTCTCAAGTGATTAGAAGAGTAATAGATTTAAACTCTACACTTTCCGAAAATGAGATTAAGGATTTGGTAGGAGAGCAATTTGCTATAGTAAAGAACAAGAATACTGCTACTCAAGAAGGAATTGAAAAAGTTTTCAAGAAGCATGTTGAAAAATACTTTACCAAAGTAAATGCAATCAAATTGAATTGAGGCTACTATGAAAAAAATACTAGATAATAAATTATTAAATACAATAATAAGTGGAATCGAAGGAATAATATGTTTTTTTCTCTTCTGCCTAGTCGTTATAACAATATTTCAAAGAGTTAATGGAAGCTTTTTTGGATATCGTATATACACTGTAGCATCCGCATCCATGATCCCAAATTACGATGTGGGAGATGTTCTGCTGGTTTCTAAAGTAAAACTAAAAGACATTAAAATAGGTGATGCAGTAACCTATTTAGGAGAAGCACCATCGGTAAAAGATAGGGTAATAACCCATAGAGTAGAAAAAATAGATATTGAAAAAGATGGTAAATACTATTTTCACACTAAAGGTATTGCTAATAATATAGAGGACCCAATAGTGGATGGAAAACAAATAATAGGGAAAGTAACTTATAAATTCTTCCTGTTAAGTTTTATAGGAGGAATAACCACTAATGCCTATAAAATATTCTTCTTTGTAACTGTTCCAATAGCAATCTTAATAGCTATAGAAATAATAAAAACAGTCAGAGATAAAGACGAAGAAGAAACTGTAGCAAGCGAATAAGAAAGAAAGGAGTGTTAGTATGAACGAGGAAGTAAAAGAAAATAATCAACCGGAAAAAAAGAAAAAGAATTACCTATTGCTATTCTTTAAAAAAAATAAAATTAAAACCTTGTTATTTTTGTTTCTTGCTCTAGCGGCTAACACTTATGCTTGGTTTATTTATAATAGAATAGTTAGTGCAAATCTAGAAGCACACGTTAAATCATGGCAAGTAACTATAGACGGTGCCATTGATGAGAATATAACTTTTGAAATTGATGATCTATACCCAGGAATGCCTGAATATAGTGATGAAGTAACACTAACCAATGATGGAGAAATGGATGCTAATGTATCTTTTCAAATTCATTCAATTAGAATAATGGATGAATCATATACGGTCGGTGAAAACGGAGAAACAGTAGCAAGCCTTGAAGCCAAACTCGCTTCTTATCCATTTTCAATCACCATGGAATCATCAAATTCGTTAGTAGAATCCGGAGGAGGACAAGCCAACCTTCACATATACGTTAACTGGCCATTTGGCAACGGCGACGAAGCCAAAGATCTGCTAGACACATATTGGGGAGAAAAATCATATGATTTTTCTCAAGATAATCCTACATTACCATCAATATCAATCGTCGTAAATGTTAATGTTCAACAAGTAAACAGCTAATAAGCTGTTTTTTTTAGACAATAAAAAAAGGTACTAAATACCTTTTATGATGCCTTTTGAACAAATGACATACTAACGTCCAAAGTAACTTCATCAAGAGAGTTTGTAACAGCTGTATCACCAGCATTGTTCAACTCTTGTGTATCAGTATCATCATTCCAACCTATATAAACTCTTATTGTATGGACTCTCGTAGTATCTGTTAATAAAATATCATCACTAATAGTTGGCGTTTCAACAGAAACATCAACATTATTTAAAGTTCCGTTATCAACCTTGTATCCTGTAACTATAAAATCTCGCAAATCATCATTTCTAGTAACGGCAATATTATAGGTAAAAGACACATCAACTGCCGAAGCGTCCAATTCTAAATCAAAATATCCAGTAACCGTCGGAGCAACCACATTAGCAGCTACATGCTGACTTCCAGCGAACACAGGGGTGATTGCTTGCGTTAAAGTATCATTGTTTTTAACATTCGTATTATTTACGATTATATTCCACCTTGCAACTTGACCATTTACATCAGCTGAAGCTCGTGTTAAATATTTAGCATAGGTATCACTAACGAAGTATAAACAAACAAACAAGGATAAAAAAGATAACAACAAGAATATTTTTCTTTTATTTTTCATTTATACCTCCTTTATTATATAAATAATTATAACATCAAAAACAAAATTGTAAAATAAAATAATTGGTATTGCATTTCACACTTGTTCCATGTATAATTATAATAACGATATGATAGGGAATTCATATACGTTATCTCCATTTACAAGCTCAAGGTGACTATAAGTTAAAGGAGAGTATGATATGGCTAAAGAAGTGGTGCTAAAAGCACAAGACATCAAGCGAAGAAAGAAAATTGAAAAAGTAGCATTACTACTTTTATTATTGTTATTAGTAATATTAACATTTGCTTACTTCGTATTGAATGTTGTCTACAACGAAGGACATTTTACAATAAGTATGGATAAGAATACTTATTTAAGAAGCAACCTAGTCATGTACGAATCGATGAATGATAGAAGTTCAGTAATAAAACTCTCTGCAGAAAAGATTGCTTTTATGGATAACATATCCATAAAATGGTTGCCGGATAACATTAATAAAGCTGAAGGTGGGAACCACAATGGTGAAAACTATATCGCATATACTTTCTACTTAGAAAATAAAGGCGAGGAAAATATCAATTATTGGTATTCAGTAATAATTGATGACGTAATAAAAAACGTCGACGATGCAGTAAGAATAATGATATTTCTTGATGACGAAAAAACAGTATATGCCAAAAAAAATAGTGTTACAAACCAACCTGAAAAAGACACCAAACCCTTTGCTAATGAGAAAGATGGAACAATTATTCTGGAAAAAAGAGAAAAAATGATCCCTGGCAAGATTGATAAAGTAACAATTGTCATTTGGCTAGAAGGTGATGATCCAGAATGTGTAAATGCAATCTTAGGTGGAGAGATGAAGATGCATATGAATATAATTGAAGAACATGTCGAAGAAAAAAGTGTATAAGGAGAATGAAAAATGGCGAAAAGAAACAGAAAAGATGAAAGAAAAAGAAGATTACTATTTTTAATATTCTTGTTTGTGTTAACTATAGCAATTGGCGGTACAGCTACCTATGCATGGTTTACATCAAATAGAACAATATCTGTAGACCCATTAGATGTTAACGTAACAACAGTTAATGGTTTACAAATTAGTGCAGATGCAATCAACTGGGGAGCTAAAGTAACTAGAAGCGACTTAGAAGGAGCGAAGGACGGCGAATATGGTGGAGCTACTAACCAATTGCCTGGAACGTTAGGTGCAATGTCAACATCAGGAAATGTTAATGGTGGAATGCTTGATATGTTCTACGGAGTAGTAAATACTGCTGAAGATGGATCAGGTAACTATTTGTTAACAGCTACAAAGCAAACAGAAGAAATAAATTGTACTGGTGATACACAATGTGCAGGAAAATACTTCATCGCTTTTGACCTATTTATCAAAGCAGATGCTGATATGGAAATTGTTATGACTAGTAACTCTAACGTAGTTACTACAAATATTCCTGGTGTAGCAACAGGTGATAGAGGAATACAGAACGCAGCTCGTGTAGCCTTCCTAGAAGAGGGGCATTATTCAGCTGATACTCCAATTGCAACAATCCAAGGAGCTAAGAATGCTACTACTGCTGAAATTTGGGAACCAAACTATAACATGCATACAATCCAAGGAGCACAAAACGCTTACTCTGTATATGGAAGAACAGTTGCAACTGATGGAACAGCAGGACGTTTAAACTATGTTGGCGTTAAGTCAAATGTAACAGGAGTAAATATTAAGCAAACTGAAACAGATACAACTCATTTTGAATCTGTAGCAATTAAATATCAAACAATAGCTGGAAATACTGACGACATTAATTTCCGTGTTAACGAATCCGGAAGTACTAAGTTATTAAAAGGTGTTACAAAATTCAGAGTTTACTGGTGGGTTGAAGGACAAGACGTAGATGCAGAAAACAACGCAACTGGTACTGCAATGAGATTGAATCTAGAATTCGCCATAAAAGAATAATATAGATTAAAAGAATCAAACAACTCGTTTGATTCTTTTTTTTATTATGCCTCCTAGCAATACTACAAAAGTAGAAATAGATATTAAAGCTGGTATTAGATAATGAGTTTTATACTTCATTTCTATTAAATGCTTACCAGGCTTAACTTCTATTCCAATTAAACTATCTAAAATCTCAATCGGCTTAACAATTTTACCATCTATCTTAATTTCCCAATCTTTATCATAAGGTATTGAAGTAAATATAATTTGATTTTTGTCTATATTTATATTTCCTTTTATATGATTATCATTATAATAAGTATACTTAATCTGATTTCTTTTTAAGCAATTATAAATATCTTTTAGTTTTTGGTTGTTTATTGTATATATTGTTGCTGTCATCTTACCATATTTCATATCTTGGTAAAAACTAGAATAATTTTGGGAAATAATATTTATTCCACCATTTTCATTTGCGACTTCAATCAAATAGTACCTCTTATTAGTTTTAAAATAGTATTTATCATCCCTAATTATTCCCTTTAATTCTTCTTTATCATATATCTTATCGATACCAGTCATCTTATATATTATATTTTCCATGTTGTATTTTATATTGCCTTCGTCAAGACTGTTATTAACTACATCTTTATTAACAGCATATATTTTTTCTAGATAATAATCTCCTTTTACGTTAAACAAAAGATTTGTTAAATAGTTGTCTTCATAACAACTTGCAAAAGTATTCTCATAAGTATCGCACCCCATATTCCTAAGTAAATTAATTGTTCTATTATAAGTTACTGAAGTCATTAAGTATGTGACTTTACCATTATAATACATGTTTGAGTTAGTATATTCGATATCCATTCCTAAATTCGCCAACCGATATTTAACATTATTTTTATTAAAGTTTGGAATAGCCTCTTTATCTTTTAAACCAGAACCGATATTTAAGTATGTAGAACTAATTATCTCTAATAAGAATAATATAACTACAAAAAGCTTTTTATAACAAATCTTATCGTAAAAGATAAATAGTACCATATAACATAGAAAGAATGTTATATTAAATATTCTAATGTAATTAGATATATTAGAAAAAGAAATAATATATAAAATAATTACTATAATTATGGAACTAATAATGCATTTTTTATCCTTAAATCCAACTTTATTAGAGGTATAAATAAATAATTTTATAAATAAAAATTCAATAATAAAACCATATCTATATGTTAATCCTCTAATATTATGAAAAGCATTCATCATAAAGTCTAATTGTGGAATAAACATAACTAATATAGATAGAGTAGTGACTAACAGAATAAACAATTTATCTCTTCTTTTTATTTCCTTATTACAAAGGGAATAAAAGAAAGAAAAAAGTATAAGTAAACTACA
>CADCFX010000017.1 GCA_902800945.1 uncultured Erysipelotrichaceae bacterium
TTATTATTTGTAAAAGAATTATAAATGAAGAAGAAGTACTAGAAAAACAACTGAAAGGATATAAAGAGTATAAAAAGAAAGTAAAATATCGATTGATTCCATTTGTATGGTAGAATATATTACATTGAAAAACACTAACAATTAAGTTAGTGTTCTGATATTCTAAATGGCAGGGGTAGCAGGAGTTGAACCCACATCAGCGGTTTTGGAGACCGTTATTCTACCATTGAACTATACCCCTATAAAAAGAAGTTATAATAACTCGACAAATTAATTATAGCAAACTTCATTTAAATATACAATAAAAAAGTGAAAAAAAGTGAAAAAATGTATTGACAACTGCGTACATTTGATGTTATACTCTATAAGTAAGTTTTGATTGGGGAATTAGCTCAGTTGGCTCAGAGCACCTGCCCTGCACGCAGGGGGTCAAGGGTTCGAGTCCCTTATTCTCCACCAATAAGACTTTACCCGTTGCATTGCAACGGTTTTTATTTTTTTAGGTACTATTTAGGTACTATTTTTTATAAGTTGTTTAATAAATCAACTATTTCATCTTGTACAGTAGGAAATAAATGCATATAAGTATCTTGCATTACTTGAATAGTATGTCCCATTCTATCAGCCATCATTAAAAAGAACTTAGCAGTATCTATTTTCATATTTTTTTCTTTACTTGCTTTAACATATTCATTAATCAACAGTGATACGTGACTATGCCTAAATTCATGCATAGTAATTCTTTTAACATTACTAATTCTGAAATACGTATCCTTTTTTCTATCTATAGTAGACTGCGATAAAAAGTAATCATTTCCGAAAATATACCAATTATCTGTAAAGTCTGTGTATTGTGATACTATCGTTTTATAATTTATTAGAGCATTATGCAATACATTATTCATTTTAATTCTTCTGTTCTCTTTATTTTTAACGTTTGTGATTTTATATATTTCTTTACACTTAACAGTTAGAGTTTTAATAATGCGTATCTCATCAGTTTCAAAGTTGATATCATTCCAAGTTAATGCTTGAATTTCGCCTTTTCTACAACCAGTGTAATATGCAAATGTAAAAAAGGTCTTCCACATAATATCGTCAACACAGGATATAAATGCATTAAATTCTTCTAATGTAATATATTTTAGTTTTTCTTCATCGCTGACAACTTTTTCATGTTTTTCTTGAAAACGTCCATATACCTTAGATGGATTATTATCTAGATTATAGTTTTTCATTGCAAAATTAAATATATTATCTAAAACATTTTTAATCTTATTCATGTATTTTACAGATAATCCTTTTTTTTCTAGATTTTCAGCCCATTCTCGGATTGTTTGAACATTAATTGATGAAATATTCATATCTTTAAAATAATCTCTTATTTGCGAATTATAATCCTTTAAATATGTTGTATGTGTTGAAGTTTTTCTTATTCTTTCAAGATTTCCAAAATAATCTTTTGCAACTAAATTGAATGGTTTGTTATATGGAATATCCCGTTTTAATAAAAATACCGCTTCTTCATCTTTGGCTTCCCTTTTAGTCAAGTATCTTTTTGACTTACATGCTTTACCATTCTTATATACTTTAAAATACCAACTCCTACCATCTTTTGTTTTTATAATTTTACCGTTCTTATCTTTATCTTGATAAACTGGCATATATATCATCTCCCTTTAAATTTTAATTTGTTTTTATAAAAGAATCATGATATAATTGTATACGAGAAATCGCTTACAATTATATTGTAATTAAGTTTGGTTGACTTATAGATTTTTCATTTTTACTTCGTGTTGGCACACGAGGTCTTTTTTTATTTTATTTTTTTGTAATACATTTCACTAATTCTTGCATCGTAAATTTCCTCATATTCCTCAATTATATTATCATATTTAGAAACTTCCTTTTTAGAATTACCACATATATTATAATAATTATCATTTATTTTAATATATTTATTTTCGTTTATACATATATCTTCATTATTTGTAATAACATCATCAATTAATTCTTCTATATTTAAATAGTTATCTCTTGTTTTAATATAATTATCTAGCAAATACTCAGAACCATAATCAAATTGTCTATCAACAGTTACAACTATTGTTTCATATTCGCTACCTATTTTAAAAAAATTATATGTGCTTAAACGATAACCAATAACGAAGAATATAATTGATGCAATTAAAACTTCTTTAGTAAAGAAATTTTTAACATATTTCATATTTTTTCTCCTTAGTCTATTCTAGTTCTTTTTTCTCTAGCAATACCTACGACTTTAATAGGTAATTGTTCTACATCTTCTTTGCTAAACATCATAATATCATAACCAGTATTGTAAGGTTGCAATACTATGCCTTGTTCATTTACTAATAATTTCTTAAATGTTGATTCAGTTCCATTAATCATTATTGCTACATCTTTTCCATGATACAAAGAAGTATCGTCGTTTTGCTCAAATATAACAATATCGTTTTCATCATACTTAGGAAACATTGAATCTCCACTTATTTTAAGCCCATAGAATTTTTTACCACCGCGAGTCCAAATTTTTGGTATTTCAACATATTCAATTATATCTGATTGACTTTCTATCGGTATACCAGCTTTAATTGTACCAAAAACAGGTATTTTGATAATATCATCATCAAAATCTATAATATCTGCATTATCAAAAGATAAATTATTAATAATTCTATTTTCATTTAATGATTGGTCTAACGAAATATTTAGTGCCTTACATATTTTTATTACATTACTTACATTTGAATTATCAATACCTCTTTTTAATATGCTATCAATGGTTGTGTATGGAATATCTATTTTTATAGCAAATTTTCTTATAGAACCATATTTTTCAATTATTAATTTTTTTAATTCTTCTTCCATATTTGCCCCTTTCTATATTATATTATACCTCAAAAAATACGAAAAATCAAAACTTTTTTGAAAAATCGTAAATTTTATATTGACAATGTACGAAAAATCATATATAATTAATTTAGAGTTAAGAGGAAAATATTTTTTTTAACTCGGATGTACGAAAATTCGTATAGAAAGGAGGTTAAGATGCAAAAGTTAAAAGACATATTAAAGGAATCCAACATTAAACAGGCTGATATTGCTAATATATTGGATATTAAATCATTGAGCACTATTAATTTAAAATTGAATGGCAAAGCAGAATTTACAACTAAGGAAGCAAGACAGTTAAAAGATTATATAAATCAAAGAAATAATTCTAATTATACCATTGAGGAATTATTTGAATAGAAAAAAATTTGATAATTTAATAAATATAGTCAACCAAACTTAATTATAAGAAAGGAGGGTATATATGAATAACGAAGTAAAGGATATTCTTAATCAACATTATATCACTGCGAATGATTTAATGAAGATTATACCTGAAATAACTTATCACCGCGCTTTAGAGTATATCAAAGAAGCACGAGATGATATGAAAGAAAAAGGCTACTTTCTTCCAACAAGTAAGAAAAAGGTAGCTCTTACAAAAATAATAAAAAAGAAATTTGGATTTTAAAGAATAGAAAGAGGGAAAGAAAATGAATGAAGTAAATATTATGTCAGGAATAGACTTTAAAGCAAATCAAAAAAGAGTAAGAGAAAGAATTATGAAACGAAAGAAAGAACAGAAAAGACAGAACATTATTATAGGTGTATTAGTAGTCATATTAATTATAGGTTTATTATTCTTAAATAAAAAAATGTCTGACAGTGCATTAAGCAGTTGTCAGAACAACGGACATAGCTATGGATATTGTATCAATCGAATTTAAAATATCCATACGTGTTAATTATAACATTAAAAACATTATTAATCAAATTGGAGGAAATTATGAGTAAAGTAAAAATTGGCGGTTATGAATTAAATATAATTGAAAAAGAAAATTTAGTTAACAATTATGAACACTTTGGTGAGTATAGTGAGGTTTTAGACGAAATATACCTTGATAAAAATTTATCCAAACAAAAAAAGATTGAGACATTAATGCATGAAATATTAGAAGCAATAAATTGCCTCTATAAATTAAATCTCAATCACGATAAACAATTATGTATTTTAGCAGTCGTTCTTCATCAAATATTAATTGATAATCCTAATTTGGTGTTGAACGTCTATGACCACTAACTTTTTTGCCATTGCGTTTGTATGGTTTTACAACAACAATTTTCTTTTCTTGTTTACCGCTAACAGAAGTTTTAGTTTTCGCCATAAATATCACCTCCATTCCAAGAAAATTATAGCATGGAGATACAAAATATTAAAGGAGATAGCAATGAATGAGATAAATAGTTTTACATTTTATAAGAACTATTATGAGTTGTTAGACAACCTTCCAAAGAAGGATAAACTAACAATGTTAGAATCAATAGTTGATTATGTATTTAAGGATATAGAACCTAAGTTAAATGGCTTAAATCTAGCTATATGGAAGAATATAGTAATGCCTATAGATAAATCGAAACACAAATCAAATAATGCTAAAAAGATAAATCAAAAAGAAATCAAATTAAAATCAAATGAAAATCAAATTGAAATCAAAAAGAAATCAAATGAGGGTGCAAAATATATTTCTACTTTTATAGATAGGGGATTGTTAAGGGGGAAGGTAGAAGAATGGCTCAAGTATAAGAGTGAGAGAAAAGAGTATTACAAAGAAACTGGATTTAAAACATTACTTAAGCAGATTAATACTTATGCACAAGAATATGGTGATGATGTTGTAATAAATTTGATTGATGAATGTATGGCTAGTAATTACAAAGGTATTATTTGGGACAGGCTTAAAAACAAACCTAAAAGACAAAATTTAGAATCAAAAGCAGATTGGCAGAATGTAGAGATAGATGAGAATACTGCTACTGCTGATGAGATAAGAGAACTTGAAGAAAGGATAAGAGGAAGATAAGGAGAAATAAATATGGGAGAACATTACGATATGACTCAAAGTGTGAGTCTAGATAAATACAATGAAGTATTATGGGAACTTGATGAAAAGGACGATAAAATATCTGAATTAGAAGAAGATATTGAATATTACAAAGAGAAAACTAATAACTTAAATAATTTAATTAAAGAATTGTATAGGGAGTTGAAAAGAAAAGATGCTAAAGATATTTAAAAGGTTAAAGAACGTTGAAAAACAAATTGAAAAACAAGATAGTCAATATAACACTATTCAAAGTAGAGTTAGTAAAGTTGCAAGAACGTTAACTGATGAAGTTGAAAAAAACAAACACGAAATAATTAACGTTAAAGGAATTGTTATACAAATTGAAGAAGAACTAAAAAGAATTGAAGAGGTGTTGAAAAATGGTAGAGATTGATGTTGAAGGAACGGTATATGCTTATTTATGTCAAAATCATAGAGGTAAAGAATCAATGATTAAGAATAAAGATTTAAGGAAGTTATTTGGTATTAAAAGTGATAAATCAATGAGAAAGATTATTCAAAATATCAGAGAAGATAAGAACTATAAAGAAATCATTGGTAGTAAATCAGGAGTAAAAGGAGGATTTTACATGTGTGTTACCAATGAAGAAAAAGAAGAAACAATAAATAATATCAAGCATAGAGCAAATCAAATGCTACGTATGACACATGTGCTTGAATGGAAATCGAATTTGGAGGGATAAAATGAACATTTATGAAAAATTATTAAATATACAAAATGAATTAAAAGCACCTAAAAATCAATTTAATAAATTTGGTAATTATAAATACCGTAATGCAGAGGATATTTTAGAGGCAGTAAAACCAATATGCTTAAAGTATAAAGCAGTAATAAACGTAGGAGATACTATTATTCAAGTTGGAGATAGATATTACGTGGAGGCAAAGGCATTTATTACTGATGTTGAAAATCCAACAGAATATATCGAGAATAGAGCTTTTGCTAGAGAAGAAGAAAACAAAAAAGGAATGGATACTTCTCAAGTAACAGGTGCAACAAGCAGTTATGCTAGAAAGTATGCTTTAAATGGATTATTATGTATTGATGACACAAAAGATACTGAGAGCGAGGAATATCAACAAAGGGGTATAAGTAAAACAACATCGAAGAAAACTTCTAAAGTAGTAATGATACAAGATACACAAAAAGATATGATTTTAGAAAGATTTACACCTAAGGAGATTAAGGCATACTTGGAAGAGATTAATAAACCTAAATTAAGTGCTTTAACAGTAGTAGAGGCTAGTAATTTATTATTAAGAAAGGCAGGTAATGAAAATGAATGAAATAGTAAGTGTTAAAGATGGAAAGATAACTGTAGCGCAAGATATAGTTAATAAAATAATTGAGTTTAATAAAGCAAAAAAAGAAATGGAATATCAAGAAAAACTTTTAAAAGAAGGATTATTAAATGCAATGAAAGAATTAGATGTTAAGAAGTTTGTTATTAATGGACTTTCTGCAACAGTTAAGGAAGGAAGTACAAGAACAACTATTGATAGTAAAAGATTAAAAACAGAATGTCCTGATATTTATAAGGCATATTCAAAAACAACAGAGGTAAAACCAAGTTTAGTATTAACGGTATCAGAATGTTAGAGTTTATAGAATCAGATCATATCTATCTTAAAAATGGGATATTAGTTAAGTCAGTAACACAAATACTGCAACTAATATTCCCTGATAAATATAAAAATATCGACAAACGTATTCTAAACAAAAAAGCAATGTTTGGAACAACTGGTCATTCGATAATAGAACATCTTAATCTTGATGATGCAGAAGATGTCGATAAAACTATTCTAGGTATTGATAACAAAGATTTAGAGATATGTATAAGAGAATATGTCAGATTAGTTAAAACGTTTAAAATAAAACCGTTAGAGCAAGAAATAAGAGTAAGTTATAAATATCTATATGGTGGTACATTAGATATGACTGCTGATATAGATGGTAAATATAGTTTATGTGATATAAAGTTTACTGCTGAACTTGATAAAGAATATCTTAGTTGGCAGTTAGGAATGTATGCACTTGCTAAAGGTGTAGAGTTTGATAAGTATTATTGTATATGGCTTCCAAAGAAAAAATTAGGACAGTTAGTTGAAATAATACCTAAGACCAAGGAAGAAATTATAAAGAAGTTAAAGGAGTTAGGCATATATGAAAGATAAAAAGAGTGATGATGCTATTGCTGATAGAGTAGCAAAACTAGAAGAAAAGAGAAAGATATTAGAATTCAAAAGAAATTTATTATTATGTATGAAAAAAAGTAAAGAAATGAAAGAAAGGAATGATGAAGTATTAACACGATAGTTTTAACAGGTAGATTAACTGCTAAACCAGAACTTAAGTATACACAAACAAACAACGCTGTTGCATCTTTTACAGTTGCAGTTAATAGACAAAAAAAGCAAGATGGTACACAAGAGGCTGATTTTATAAATTGTAGAGTATGGAATAAGCAAGCAGAAAACTTATGTAAGTACCAAGATAAAGGTAATTTAATATTAGTTGACGGAAGTATTAGGGTAGATAGTTATCTAGGTAATGATGGTAGTAAGAAATATACTACTTACGTACTTGCTAATCATATTGAGTATTTAGAGTCAAAGAAGAAAACTGAAGCAGAAGAAGTTAAACAAGATAACAACACACATGATCCTTTCGCTGATTTTGGTAACCAAGTTAGCATTGACGATATGACAGATAATTTTTTAGATTAGGAGATGAAAAAATGTTAAAAAAAGAAATTTATCCAAAGACAAAAAGAGTAAGTTGCGCAGGAGATAAAGTTTATATAACTGAGAAATTGGATGGTAGCAATTTAGTATTTTTTAAAAAAGATGAAGAATTGTATATTGCTCAAAGAAAACGAATATTTAAAATAAGTGAGTTAGAAGAAGTAAAAGATATTCTTTACAAAGGTTTATATCAATGGTTATTAGACAATAAAAATACATTATCTGATGAATTGTATAACGATAGTGCTATATGTGGAGAGTGGCTAGGTATGGGACAATTAAAATATACAATAGATGAATTTGATAAAAAATGGTATATGTTTGCAAAAGCTAATATAGATGATGAATTCAATTTATATAATCTAATTTATGAACATAGTTTATTTATTTATCCATTTATTAGTCAGGAGATTCCTAATTTTATCGGTGTAGTTCCAGAAGTTACTGAATTGAATGTAATACCAACAAAAGAACATTTGGATAGTATATATGAAAAATATACTAATAAAGTTAACCGAAATGTAGAGGGGTTTGTTGTTAACTATAAAAACATCATTACAAAATATGTAAGAATGAAAAATGGTAAATTGCAGGAACATTTTGATAGAGGGGAATAATGATAGGCAATGCTTTTAAAATCATTCAATACTTATATAATCAATCAAAAGATAAGCTGTTTGTAATTAAAGAATACAAGAAGAAAAGAAATAACAAACAAAATAGCCGTTATTGGAAATTATTAAGTGAATTATCTCTAAAGACTAAAATAGGTATTGAAGAATTACACTTTGATATGTTGAAGAATTATAGCCAGAGATATGAATTATTATCTCCAGTTCCTGATATAAGAGGTATTGAATACTATGAGAAGAAATCAAAGATAAGGAGAGATGATGGGAAGGAGTATTATGTATTTCATGTATATACTCCCTCTCATGAACTTAGAACAGATGAGTTCGCAGTTTTATTAAATGGATTAATTCAAGAATGTGAGCAACAGGGAATAGATACTCGTAGTCCTGAAGAGATAGAAAGGGATAGTAAATTATATGAAGTTATATAGTAGTAATGATAATTATAAATTATATCAGGGAAATATGCTTGATTTACTTGAAGTAATTGACAAGGAAACCATAGACGCAGTTTTAACTGATCCACCCTATGAACTTAATTTTATGAGTAAAGGTTGGGACAATGCAGGTATAAGTTTTCAAACTGATACATGGAAAAAATGTTATGAAGTATTAAAACCAGGTAGTTATTTACTAGCATTTGGTGGTAGTAGGACATTTCATAGAATTGCTTGTGCTATTGAAGACGCTGGATTTGAAATAAGAGATACTATTATGTGGTTGTATGGTAGTGGATTTCCAAAAAGTATGGATATATCAAAAAGTTTAGACAAAAAAATGGGGTTTCAAGGAAAAAAAATAGGGGAAAGAACTTTTGGAAAAACATCTACAGGTCAAAATTCGGGTTGGAATAATAATAATATTGCAATGACAGGTAAACAAGATGTGTTTGCTCCTGCAACTGACCTAGCTAAACAATGGGAAGGTTGGGGAACGGCTTTAAAACCTTCATTTGAACCGATTATAGTAGCAAGAAAACCATTTAAAGGTAATTTAGTTGACAATGTTATTGAAAATGGTGTTGGTGGAATAAATATTGATGAGTGTAGAGTAGGAAATGAAGAACGACAAAACCAACAAGCAGGCTTTATTAGGAGAGGAAGAACCGATGAAGAAGTATTTTTAGGAACTGATAAAAATAGGCCAAAAGGAACATTAACCGTAAATGGTAGATTTCCAGCCAATACAATATTAACTTATGATGAAACTGATTTTGATGAAGTATGTGGTGGTTTTCCTAATACTAAAAGCGTAAGAAGTAATAGGGGTGGTGCAACAAATAAAGGGGAGTTGTGTTATTCAAAGTTTACTGATATAGAAAAATACGAATGTGGTTTTAATGATAGTGGTTCTGCTTCAAGATACTTCTATAATGCAAAAGCAAGTAAGAAAGATAGAGATGAAGGATTAGATGAGTTTGAAGAAAAACGAGTTGGTAGTTTAGCAGGAGGAGATAACCAAAAAGAAGTATTAGATGATGTTTCAAGCAGATTTAGAGTTATAAAAAGGAATATCCATCCAACAGTAAAACCAACTTCATTAATGCAATATCTTGTAAGACTTGTAACACCAAACGGAGGTACTATACTTGATCCTTTTAATGGTAGTGGTTCAACAGGTAAAGCAGTAATGTATGAGAATAAAGAACGCAATAAAAATTATAAATACATAGGAATAGAACTTACAGAAGAATATTTACCAATATCTAAAGCTAGAATTGAATATGTATGGAAATTAGCAGAAGAAGAAAAAAATGAAGAAAGGCAATTAAGTATATATGATTTACAATAACAAATATCATAATAAAAAAGTAATAATTGATGGAATAAAGTTTGATTCACAGAAGGAAGGAAATTATTATTTAAAATTAAAAATGTTAGAGAAAGCAGGCGAAATAAGAGACTTACACTTACAAGTAGAATTTGTATTATTAGATGCCTTTTCATTATCAAAAAAGACATATAGAAAAACGTCTTATATTGCTGATTTTACTTATATTGATAATAAAAATAAGTTTCATGTTATTGATGTTAAGGGTTATCGTACTAAAGAATATGGATTAAAGAAAAAGCTTATGGCATGGAAGTATGGAATAGAAATAGAGGAGGTATAGTGTGATAAAAAATATAGGAATGATTGGAATAATGTTAATAGTATTATTATTTGGATTTGCATTTGGATATGCTTTTAAAGAATCACAAATGAAAGACATAGAAAAAGTAATACTACAGAAATATTGTTATAAGTATGGAGGATGGATGTGTGAATAAAGGAATAATAAATTATTTAAAAAACAGTATTGATGAAAAAGGTGACTATTGTTACTCATTACCAGTAGAAATAACAAAAGCAGTAATTAAAGAACTGGATAGATTAAATAATATAATTAATAAATTAGAAGAATATTGTTGGGAATTAAAAGCAATGGGTTGTAGAGAAGGAGCTTTAGATATGTTAGATAAAATAGAAAAATTAAAAAATGGTGATAAAAATGAATAAAGAAGAATTTATAGGTAAATTACAAATGGTATATGTAGGAGATAGAAATGCTTTTAATGAAATAGTAGAGGATAATCAAAGATTAAAAAATTTAGTAGTATATTCTAAAGTAGAAATAGATAGATTAAATAATATAATAGATACAATGTTAGAATTTAGTTTTTTTAAAGAAGAATGTCCTCTAGATTTTGGATTTGGAGATGAAAAAGAAGAAAAAGCACAAGATGTATTTTATGAAGATGATTATTGTGAACAAAATTGTAATGATATTTATAAAAAATGTTGGTTGAAATATTTTGAAAAATTACAAGAATTAAAGGAGAATAAGTAAATATGTTTGATATAGATAAAGTAATAAATGAAACAAATAAAAAATTGATATATGGTGAAAAACCTAAATTACCTGAAAAATTAAGTAATGTATATCTAAAAAAGATAGATGATGATGCTTTTGTATCAGAAAGTTTTAACCAAGCAGAAAGACAAATAATTAATGCATTAAATAAAATAATAGACTATTTAGAATGGGAGAATAAGTAAATATGAAAGTTGGAGATTATGTAAGAACTAAAGATGGAATAATAGACCAAGTTATTATCGAATATAATGGGTATTGTGCTAGTCCAAGTTGTAATTGCAACCATGTAAGTTGCAGACGAAATTATTATGACGAAGATAAAATAATAAAATCAAGCCCAAACATAATAGATTTAATAGAAGTAGGAGATATAGTTAATGATGAAAAAATAATTGATATTGGTTGTTTAACTAATGGACCAGAAAAAGGAACAAAAGTTATAGATTATTACATTGCTCCAAATACTGTATATTATCTTAAAAATGAAGATATTAAATCAATAGTAACAAGAGAACAATTTAGTTGTATGGAATATAAGATTGGAGAATAAGTAAATATGAGTGCAAGAGGTATGTTTGAAGAGTTAGGATATAAATATAGTTGGGATGACGGTTTTGATGAGTATATGAAGGCAGAATGTGTTCCTGATAGAATAAATACTGAATATATAAAATTTAAAACTATTCATTTTAATAGACTTGGACAAGAAGTTAGTATTCATAATTATAGAAAAAATGCAGATTGTACTGAATTCTTAGAAAATGGAAGCAGTATGAAAATGAATTTTTTAAATGCTCAAGAAGTTAGAGCCATAAATAAACAAATCGAAGAATTGGGGTGGAAGTAAATATGAGTGATAAAGAAAAATTAAAAGCTATAAGTAAAAGAATAAGGAAAGCAATAGATAATGATGAAGATGATTTATTATATGTATTGTTTGATATACAAGATATTATTCAAGATGAAGAAGAACAGAAACTTGCTTATGATAGATACATAAAGCCATATATAGAATAGGAGTAAATATGAATGAAGAAATAGGAGAAGTATTTAATACAATAACAACAATTTATATAAACGATAAACCAATACATGCAAAATTACCGAGCGCATTACAGGATAGTGTTATAAGAAAAATAGATGGTAAATATTATATTGAATACGGAATATTAGATTACATAGAACATTTACAACAAAAAGTGGAACAATTAGAAAACATAAGAAAAGAAGTTATAGAGTATATAAACAACGAAATTTTTAAAAGAACTATTTTAGTAGGTGTAGGAACAAAAAAGTATACAAGAAATATATTAAATAATATTTTAAACATATTAAATAAAGGAGATAACAATGAGTGAAGAAGAGTTTAGAAAAATAGCAAAAGAATATGCAGAAATGTATTTTACAAAAGGAATAAATAGTACAAAAATATTTTATTATGTTGATGAATTAGAAAAAAAAGTAGAACAATTAGAAAATATAAGAAAAGAAGCTATAGAGTATGTAACATCTTATGAAAGTATAAGTACAATACAGGGTTTAGATGCTATAGAAAAAAATAAAATTTTGGATGAAAAAACAATGAATGAAATGGTTAATAGATATTTAAAAGTACACGATAATTTATTAAACATATTAAACAAAGGAGATAACAATGTTAAAGATAAAAGATAATGTAGATTTAAAAGAGTTAGAAAAGTTTGGTTGGCATTTAAGAAGAAATTGTATAACAGGAAAATTTGGTTCATATACAAAAGGTGCAACTGAAGTAGATCTTCAAGATAGAATTATAAGCCCATATTATGCAGGATTTAGTAGTTATGATTATGAATATGTATATGATTTAATAAAAGCAAATTTAGTAGAAAAGGTAGAGGATAACAATGGAAAGTAATATATATAATTATGAAGTAATAAAATCAATGATGAAAAGTCCTAAACAAGACTTATTACCAAACGATGTATTGATATATAAGAATGGAGAAAAAGGAATACTATATGAGCAATACTTCTGGATGATATTAAAGTTTTATGATGATAATTTAAACCATATTTATAATGATGATTATACAATTATAGAAGTACTAAGGCCACATTATGAAAGAATATATGATAGAGATAAGGTAAAGACAAAGAATAAATAAGGAGGTAATAGATGAATATCAAAGAACTATCGAATTTATTTTATATAAATAAAGAATTAAAAAGGTTAGAATCGGAATTAGAAGAAATATCAGTAATAGGAGCAACTGTATTAGATGGTATGCCGCATGGTACTAAAACAGGAGATAAAGTACAGAGTTTGGTATTAAAAAGACAATCATTAGTAGAAAAAATAGTAAGAAAACAAACAGAGTATATTGATGAAAAGATTAGGATGGAGAATTTTATAAGTAATATAGATAATCCTAAGATAAGATTAATAGTTAGATTAAGGTTTGTAGAGTTTAAGAGTTGGTATGATATTGCAGAAGAAATAACACCCGATGACAAAGAATTAGTAAATAGAAATGCTCCATATATGGCTTTGCAAAGATATTTAGAGAAAAAATAATCAAATGTGACACATGTTACATTGATAAGTGGTATTATGGTAATGTGGAAGTATAAACAAATTCCACTGTTCCCCCATAATATGGGATTACCCTTTAAATTCTTTAATACTAGCTTGATGCTAGTACATTAACGATATTGTTTAATCACTTACCTTTCTATAAAAAAAAGTTCAATATCGTTAATGTAGTATCATTAAGTTAGTACAGATATATCAATTAATACTATTTGAAAGCCATAGTTGATTATTATGATGAGTAAGTATAATTGATGTAGTTTGTGTTAATAACTGATACAAATACTATGTAAGACTTAATAATCTTATAGGTGGCATTGCTCAATATTGAGTGCAAACTTGCTGTACTACCTATGCAAGAAAGGATTATAAGCATTATAGAACTAGCAATAGTTCTTTTATTATGGGAGAAAGTCTATAAGACAGGGAACTGGGATAGTATCAATATATTTGCTAGTAGAGGGTTCGGCAGATACTAAATAGGAAGTGATAACATGTTGAATGTACAACAAGAAAGATTTATACAAAACATAGTAAAAGGTATGAGTCAAAGAGAGGCATATAAAGAAGCATATAATGCGACTTATGATAATAATGCAATAGATGTTAATGCTAGTAAGTTATTTAATGAGGCTAAGGTTCAACTAAGGTACAAAGAATTGTTGCAAGGACTAGAAGATAAAAGTATTATGAGTGCTAAAGAAAGAATGAAATGGCTTACAGAAGTTGTAAAGAATATTCAGAAAGAGGATATATACACTGTAAACAGTGATGGTGAAAATGTTTTAGTGAGTAGTCGAAATGCTGATTTAAATACTAAATTAAAAGCAATAGAGACACTTAATAAAATGAGTGGAGAATATACTACTAAATTAGAAGGAAATATAGCTATTGAAAAGTTAGAAGATGTATTATGAAATATACTGCAAATTATCTTATAGAAAAAAGAAAAGAAAAATGGCAAGAAAATCATGATATTGAATATGATAAACGATTTAGAAATGCAGTTGCAAATGAATTAATTAAGAATTCTACTTTATTAGATGAAGTAAAATTAAGACCAGAAAAATTAATTGAACTGGTATTTGTTGTAGTAGATAAAAACCAACAAACTATGCCATTTTTTTTAAACGATGTTCAACGAGAATTTATTAATACACTTAATAAAGCTAAAGAAGATTTTAACAAAGGATTAATAACCGATATATCTTTATTAATTTTAAAAGGAAGACAACAAGGTTTTACTACTGTGGTAACCGCATATCAGTTGGCATGTAGTGTATTGAATAAGAACTTTCAAGGTTTTACTTTAGCAGATAAGAGTGATAATTCGGAAACTATATTTCAAAATAAAGCAAAATTCCCTTATAATCAGCTACCAAAGATATTGCAACCAACAGAAAAGTTTAATAATAGGAAACAGTTCTTGTTTGAAAAACTAAATAGTAGTTGGGCTGTAGATACGGCTACAAAAGATGTAGGCCGTTCTAGAACAATAAATTTCTTTCATGGTTCTGAGTGTGCTTTTTGGAAAGATGGTATCTCACCAATACAAGCAGGACTTGCAGAGGCATTTACAAAAAACTGTGTAAAAATATATGAATCAACTGCAAATGGATTTAATGATTATAGAACAATGTGGAAAAGTGGAACACATATAAATTGTTTTTATGAGTGGTGGAAGACTAAAGAATATAGAATAAACATTCCAACAGAACAAGAAAAAGATGAATTTATTAACAATATAGATTCTAAAAATGATTGGATATGGGAGAGACTAAGATGGTTAAGAGATATAATTAAATTAAAATTAGAGCAATTATATTGGTATTATAAAAAATATGAAGGTTATATTGATAAAAGACTAATAAAACAAGAATATCCTTGTAGTGCTGATGAAGCATTTTTATTAAGTGGCGTAAATGCTTTTGATACAGAAAAGATATTGTCTAGATTAAATATAATACCTAAACCATTAAAGACAGGATATTTTATATATGATTATGATGGTAATAAGATAACTAATATTAAATGGTTAAATGATAGTAATGGATATATTAATATCTATGAACTACCTAATTCACCAAAGATAACAAAATATTGTATAGGTGGAGATACAGCTGGAGAAGGTTCTGATTACTTCACAGGACACGTATTAGATGCTAAAACTGGTAAACAAGTTGCAGTTTTAAAACACCAATTTGATGCAGACCAATACGTTAAACAGATGTATTGCTTAGGTAAGTATTATGCAACACCTAACCAATATGGAATTAAAGAAGAAGCATTAATAGGAATTGAAGCTAACTTTGATAGTTTTCCTATAAGAGAATTAACAAGATTAGGATACAGTAATCAATATGTAAGAGAGAAGATAGATGAATATACTGGTAAAACAGAAAAGAGGTTTGGATTTAAGACAACATCTATAACAAGACCTACAGTTTTATCAAGTTTAATTGAAATAGTAAGAGAGCATGTTGATTTATTAAACGATAAAGATACACTTGAAGAGTTATTAACAATAATAAGAAATGAGAAAGGAAGAATAGAAGCACCAGATGGTGGGCATGATGACCAAATGATGGGGCTTGCTATTGCTTATGAAATAAGAAATCAAGTAGTATTTAGTGAAGAACCTATAACAGTTAATCCACAATATCATTTTAATATTGAGAAGAATAATGAAATAAAATATGATTATGGAGAAGTAAGAACAATTATATAGGAGGTATTTAATGAAGAAAGCAGTATTAAGAGAATACTTAAAAAGTTTAGAATTAGAAAAAGATAAAAAAGCAAAAGAAATTAAAATAAAAGCAGTTAAAACTAAAAAAGGTGATAAGTAATGGAGACAATAATATTAGTATTAGTTATAGGCATACTTTGTATAGTGTGCTTTTTTATTGGCGCAAAAGTAGGACAAACTGTTATAAAAGGAGAGAATATTAATACTCCAAGTATTAGTAAATTAAATCCTATGAATATATATAAAGAGCACCAAGAAAAAATCGAAACTGAAAAAGAAAAAAATAAAGTTGAAACAATACTTAGAAATATAGAAAGATATGATGGTACAGATAATGGACAAGAAGATGTGCCAATGTAGGAGGTAAAGTATGGATAATGAAGAAATAAAACAAACACCGACATGGGCATTATATGAAAAAGGTAGGAATTACCATAGATTAACGGGAATATATGTTGATACTGATAGAAATTACCGCATGTACAATGGTAATCAATGGGGTAAGGCTAAACTTGGTGATGTTGAACCAGTACAAAAGAACTTTATTAAACCAATAGTAAAGTATAAAGTTGCAGTAATACATGATAATTTATATGCAATAGTATATTCATCACAGAATTATGAGAATAGCGAGTTTAGAAAGCAAGCAGAAAAGATATGCGAAATGCTAAATAATAAAGCATCTAAAATCTGGGAAAAAGATAAGATGGACTTTAAAGGTAGAAGAGTTACTAAAGATGGTGCTATTAACGACGAAGGTATTATCTATGTAGACTACGATGAAGATAATCAAATACCTTTAAATGAAATTATAAAGAAGAATGATATTTATTATGGTAACGAGAATGATGATGATATACAATCACAACCATATATTTTGATAAGAAAAAGAATACCTGTATCAAATGCCATTGATATGGCAAGAAAAGAAGGCGTATCAGAAGAGAAAATCAAATTTATTATAGGAGATAATGATAACTTTGAAGAGTCTGGAGAAGCCTCTAAAATTGAATTAGATAATATGGTAACTTTAATAACTAAAATGTATAAGAAAGATGGAACAGTACATTTTAGTAAATCAACCAGATGGGTTGAATTAAAGAAAGATACTGATAGTGGACTTACATATTATCCAATTGCACATTTTAATTGGGAAGAAAAAGAAGGTTCTGCTCGTGGTGAGGGAGAAGTTAGATTTTTAATACCAAATCAGATTGAAGTTAATAGAACTGAAGTTAGAAGAGTATTAACAGTTAAATATCAGGCATATCCACAAAAAGTTGTTGATATAGATAAGATTGCTAATCCATCAGCACTTGACCAGGTTGGTGGAAATATTAAAGTTCGTGGTGGAATGAAAGTTGAAGATGTAAGGAATGTTATATCATCACTTCCACCAGCACAAATGTCGCCAGATGTTAAACAATTGCAGGATGATCTAATTCAAGTAACAAGAGATTTATCAGGAGCAGGAGAAGTTGCTACAGGTGATGTAAATCCAGAAGATGCATCAGGTAGAGCAATACTTGCAGTACAAAGAGCATCACAAAATAATATGACAGAGCAAAAAGAATCATATCAAAACTTTATTGAAGATTTAGCAAAGATATGGTTAGATATGATGATTGTTTACAATTCTGATGGATTAAAGTTAGAAGAAGAAGTTACAGACCCAGAGACAGGTGAAGAGACAATCAATGTAGTAAATATTCCACAAGAATCATTAAAGGAATTACAAGCATCAGTTAAAGTAGATATAACTCCAAAGGGTGCACTTGATAAGTATGCGCAAGAGATGAGTATTGAAAATATGTTTAAAGCTGGAATGTTTAGTCATGAAAGATTACCAGAATTAAAGATATATACCAACTTGCTTGATGATGAATCAGTAATGCCTAAACAGAAGTTAGAGGAAGCAATTAAACTGGAGGAAGAAGAACAAGAAAAGATTGCTATGCTAAATGCACAGGCTCAATTGATGAAACAAAGAGTAGGCCAATTCTTAGGGCAAGATGCAACTGCACAGGCTAGTCAGATAAATGATATAGTAAACAGCCAACAAGTTCCAACGGAAACTGTGGAAGAAGCTCCAGAAGAACAAACTAATGATAATCAAGCACAATAATAGTGCTTTTTTATATGTGCTCTAGCAGTAACTACGGTTCGCTAGACTTAATTAAAGACCAAGCCTTATGTCTTTAAAAGATGCGGTTTTTGTGAAGCAAACACAAACGAAAAAATAGGAGGTAAATATGTTTGAAGAAGCAAAAGAACCTGTAGCAGATGCTACTGAAAATGTAGAAGAACAAACTACAGAAGAAATTGTTGAAGGTGGAGAAGATGAATCAGTAGAGAGTACAGACGTGGAAAATACTGAGGTAGTTGAAGAACCGCAAGAACCAACATTTACTAAAGAACAAGTAGATGAAATGGTTGCTAAAAAACTTGCTCGTAAAGAAGCAAAAATCAGAAGAGAATATGAGAAGAAATATGGTAGAGCAGAAACAGTATTAAAAGCAGGACTTCAAAAAGATAATTTTGAAGATGCTGTAACTGAACTTGAAAACTACTATAAAGAAGAAGGTGTACAAATACCTACTTATCAATATTCTGAAAGAGACAATGAAATACTTGCAAAAGCAGAAGCTGAAGAGATTATTGATTCTGGATATGATGATTTAGTTGAAGAGGTAGATAGACTTGCTGGTATTGGTGTTGAAAACATGTCTAAAAGAGACAGAATAATCTTTCAAAGATTAGCAGAGGAAAGAAAAAAAGTAGAAGAGGAAAGGGAATTAAAGTCTTTAGGTATAGGTAAAGATACTGATACTAATGATTTTAAGGAGTTCTCTAAAAAACTTAATCCATCGTTATCAATGAAGGATAAATATGAAATGTATTTAAAGTTTAAACCTGCGCCAAAGGTTGAAACAATTGGAAGTATGAAAAATACCAAAGAAAAAGATAGTGGAGTAAAAGACTTTTATACAAGAGATGAAGCACTTAAGTTTACTAAAAGTGATTTTGATAAGAATCCCGAATTATATAAAGCTGTTGAAAAATCTATGCTTAAATGGTAATCATACTTTTTTTGTATTAGAAAGAGGAGATGAAATAATATGGCAGTAACAAATTTTATCCAAACAATTTGGAGTAAGAAGATTCAAGATGACCTTGAATTAAAATGTAAGTTAGTCGATAACTGTTTAAGAGACTACGAAGGAGATTGTAAATATGCACAATCTGTAAAAATATTAGGGGTTGGTGAACCAACTATAGGAACTTATAATAGTTCAACTGATATTACAATCGAGGAGATGAGTGATAGAGGACAAACATTAACAATAGACCAAGCAAATTATTTTGCATTCTACGTTGATGATATTAACCAAGCACAATCAGTACCTGGATTGAAAGAAAAATATCAGGAAAAGGCTGTACACGGATTAGCAGTAGCAAGAGATACTTATGTTGCTAATTTAATCAAAGGTGTAACAACTGCAGCAAATGTAACAACTGCCGCTGGTAGAACTGAGGCTAATGTTAAAACTGCAATTGATTCAGCAATTGTTGCTTTACGTGAAAGAAACTTTGATGAAGAGGGAGTAATTGAAATAACTCCAGATGTATATAACATCTTTAAAAATCAATTAATTACATTATCAACAAACAACCCAGAATATATTAAAAAGGGTATTGTTGGTGTTTATGATGGTTTCGATGTAATTATGTCAAATAATATGGCAAAGGACACAAGTGGAGCTACTAAATATGCTTATTGTGATGTTCGTGGCAAAAAAGCAATTGCATTTGCAGGACAAATCAATGAAGTTGAGGCACTACGTTCTGAGAAGAGATTCAAAGATATCGTTCGTGGACTTGATACATTTGGTTCAAAAGTAATTGATGAAGCACGTATTCAAGTTGTTAAAGTACCTTTAGCAGCATAATTAATGAGGGTTATACCCTCAAATCATGTTAGTAGATAATATAGGTGCAACTCCTATAAACATGACCGAAGGAGAGATAAAATGCAAAGATTTATAATAAAACCAAGTATAGATATGTATGGTGGAATAAAAGTAGACAAAAATACAAAATTAGAGTATGAGAATGATAATGTAGAACAAAAAGTAGAGAACTTAGTATTTAAATCTATAACTAAGGTTATAGGAGAAGGATATAAAAGTGAGTATCATACAACAATAGATTTAAAAGAAGGAGATATATTAATCTTTGAAGAAGAAGGAAGAGGTTATATAAAGCCTGTAGAAGAGTTTATGACTATAAATGATGCAATAAAAGAATTAGAAAACATTAAAGATTTAGATAAGGAGGCATAGTATGACCTTAGGAGAAATGAAGAAAAAAACATTAAGATTAATTGAAGAGATTAATGAAGATAGCGAATACTTAACAGATGACCCAGATATATCAGCAAAAATAAATGATGTAATTAATCAAATACAATTTGAATTATCAAGGTTAAAAAAGATACCTGCTAAAATGGAATATGAAGTTGATGATTATAAAATATTAGAAATGACAGACGAAATGTATCAAGTATTTAAAATAACAGGTTGTAATACATTTGATATTATTGGAAAAGAAATAATATTCCCTGATGATTTTGAAGGAGAAGTAAATATATATTATTATAAATATCCAGATAGAATAACTGCGAATACAAAAGATAATTATACATTTGAGTTAACTGATGATGTATTAGAAATTATGCCTTATGGAGTTGCAGGAGACTTACTTAAAAGTGATGCTTCTAATGCTTATGGTAATATCTATTCACAAAGATATGAAACTATGAAACAACAATTAGATTCTAGATATAACATGGGATTTATTGAGATTGGAGAGGGTATTTAATGGCACAAGTATCAGGAACATTAATTACAAGAAATTATTCTAATTTTAGAGGAGTAGATTTTTCTAATAAAGAAGTATCATTAACAAGAAGCCCTGATAGTTTAAATATGTGGATAGATTATAAAAACAGTTTAGGTAAATGTATAGAAACACGTCCAGATATAGAATTAGTATCAAGTTTTGATAATACTATATATGGACTCTTTTTTTATAAAGTAGGAAATACAGAAATGTTTATAGTACATAGTGGAACTAAACTATATAAAATGGTAGGGGATACCAAAACAGAGTTATTTACAGGTATGAAACCAGCAAGAAGCCAATCATTTATTTTTAATAATATATTTTATATAAAGGACGGAATTAATTATTTAAAATATGATGGTGATACTATTAGTGAGGTAGTAGGATATATACCAACAACTTCGATAGCGAGAAAACCATCAGGTGGCGGAACTATATATGAAGATATTAATATGTTATCTGCTTGGAGAAAAAATACATTTGTAGGTGATGGAGAAAGTACAGTATATTATCTTGATTCAAAAGGGTTAGATGGTGTATCTCCAATTGTAAAAGTAAATGATGTAGCCTTACTTCCAGAAGCTGAGTTTACTTATGATTTAATAGAAGGTACTGTAACTTTTGCACAAGCACCAGCAGAACCATATACCGATGGACAGGCTAATGTAGAAATAACATATAAGAAAACAGTAGCAGGATATTCAGATAGAATCAAGAAATGTACATTACTTACAGTATTTGATAATAGAGTATTCTTTAGTGGTAATCAAGACTATCCTAATACAGTATGGCACTCAAGTTTAAATGACCCTTCATACTGTAGTGATTTAGATTATTATAATGAAGGTTTAGATTTATCACCTGTAAAAAGTATGGTGGCAGGTAATAATGCTTTATGGGTATTTAAAGAGCCATCACAAGCAAATACTACAGTATTTTACCATAATCCAATAATAGATGCAGAGTATGGAAAAGTTTATCCAAGTAGTCATTCAAATATATCAACAGGTTGTGTAGCAACAGCAATTAATTTTAACGATGATATAGTATTCTTTAGTGATAGAGGTATGGAAGCAATTAATGGAGATATAACAACAGAACAAGTAATTGCTCATAGGTCAAGTTTAATTGATGCTAAGTTGTTAGATGAAACTGAATATAAAAATATGATATTAGAAGAATGGGAAGGATATTTACTAATAATAATTGGTAGTAAAATATATCTTGCTGATAGTAGAAAAATGTATACAAATGAGACTCATAAGGAATATGAGTTTTTTTATTGGGAAGTACCTAATACAATTACTTGTACTATGGTGAAAAGTGGCATTCTTTACTTATGTATGAACAATAAAATATATACATTTACGGACAATGCCGATGATAGAGACATAGATTCGATGTGGACAACACCAGAAGACGAATTTAATTATCCACAATATCAAAAAACAACAAATAAAAGAGGCTGTGTAATTGACATGAATGGAAATATGATAAGTGTTTATGTTAAAACAGATAATCACGTTTTTGAATTAATAAATACATATACAAATATGGATAAAAACTATGTAGTTGCGAGAATAAAAAGAAAAAAGTGGAAATCAATACAGTTAAAATTTAATAGTCAATTACCATTTAAGTTATACTCGAATACTTTAGAGGCTTATGTTGGTGGATATATAAAAAGATAGGAGGTATTTAAGTGGCAACACCTAATTATGATATAAATTATAATGATGCTAGGTTTAAGTCAGTAGAGAATGATAAACAAACTGCACTTAATAATATAAATAATACATACAATAATATGATTAATCAAAGTGATAAGTTTTATCAAGACCAAATACAGGCATCAAAAGATTATGCAGATAAACAAAGTGAAATACAGCAAGCAAACACAAATTTTGCTATAGATAAAATAAATCAACAAAAAGAATACGCAAGAAAAGATTATTTAAAAGAACAAACAGGAGCATATACAGATTGGCAGAAACAATCCAACATGTATGGTGCAAATGCAGAACAAATGGCTGCATCAGGACTTGCTAATACAGGGTATAGTGAATCAAGTCAGGTAAGTATGTATAATACTTATCAAAATAGAATATCAATTGCAAGAGATAGTTTTAATCGTGCGGTACTTGAATATGATAATGCTATAAAAGAAGCACAACTTGCGAATAATAGTGCTTTAGCCGATATTGCATATAAGGCTTTACAGACACAATTAGAAGTGTCATTGCAAGGTTTTCAATATAAAAATACATTATTGCAAACTCAAATTAATGAACAACAAGAAACTGAAGATAGATATCATCAAAGATGGCAAGATGTACTTTCTCAGATTAATACTGAAAATTCATTAAAAGAGCAAGTTAGACAGTATGAAGAGAAGATGGCTTATCAAAGAGAAAGAGATAGAATTGCTGATGAACAATGGAACAAGCAGTATCAACTTTCTTTAGCAAGTATGTATTCATCAGGTGGTGGAAGTAGTAGAAGTTCTGGAGGTTCATCAGGTGGTAGTGGCAGTGGTTCAAGTAATACTATTACTACTGCTTATTATTCTGGAAAGATACCAAGCGCAACTTCACAAGCAGCAAGTTCTTATGGAACGTTCTCAAATGGTTACCAACCTAAGGGAATAGTTGGTTATGGAGCATTAAGTTCAACTGGTAAAACAACAAAAGTATCAGGAACTACATTAAATGGAACTAAAACAACAACTACTCAAACAATATGGAAAACATCTGATGGTACTAAGTGGGTATGGAATGGTATGTCAATGAAATATGAGAAATATTAATAGTAGGTGGTTTAATGGCAAAGAAAAAAAATAAACTTGTATCCGGTTATTATGATGCAAATACTAGCACAAGAGTAACAGATGCAAATATAGAAGAAGATAATAACGGTTGGAGAATTGTTAAGAATAATCAAAATACTATTGCTCCGGCACCTTCTGTAAATAATAATAGAAATAATAGTTTTGTATCAAGTTTAATGAATATACAAAATGATGTATTTAGTAAAGTAATGACTTTTCAAAATCAACAACCTTCAATATTAGAAGAAGATAATTCTCTAGATACTTTTACTGATACAGGTAAAAAATATGGGGATTATTTTTATTTTGATTATGAAAATAAAAAGGATAACAAAATCTATAAAAAAGGTAATAATTATTATTTGTTTGATGATAAGACCAATAGTTATGTAGATGTTAATCAGGCAACAAATAGATTTACTGATAAAAAATCAGAAAAAGAAGAGTTGGAAAAAGCAAAACAATTAGGCTATAAAGAACAAGAAAGAAGAACAAGTAAAGAATATGATAAAGCTAATTCTGTTTTTAAAAAACTACAGAAACAATATAAATTATCTGATAAAGAGTTACAAAATTTTATAGATAATGGTGATTTAAGTCAAAAACACGTATCATTAGTTACTAATTCTATGAGAAATACAACAAGAGAGGCAGTAAAGTATCGTAATGATATAAAAGAAGGTAAAATTAAACAGTATGATGATACTGTATTAAGTATTAATGATAGATTAGATTTAGATACTGCAAATTTAACTAATAAAAAATATAATGAGTATGAAGAAGACTTATTGAGACAGCAGGAGGCTAAAGATAATCAAAAAGATAGAATTAATTATGGTTATGATGGAACATTATCGGGAACTTTAAAAGCATTAAATTCTACTAAGAATAAAGTAAATGATAAAATTGATAAAGAAGTAATATATCCTATAAAACACGCGAAGGAGAATTATGAACTTGGTAAGAAAAATAATCAACTTGCTTTAGAGTACTATAAGAAAATGGAAGGTAAAAAGAATAATGCCGAAGAATTAGCTCAAGAGATGGATAAATATCAGTATTTTAATAAAGATTTAATAAATAATCCAGGTTGGGCAGGTACGGCAATTCAAAATGCTAACACACAAGTTGAGTCATTAAAAAAACAAGGCATAGGTGCAACTGTTCTTGGAACAATTGGTTCTGTAATTGGAACTGTTATAAATCCAGGTGCTGGAACAGTTGCAGGTTTAAAGGCTGGTAGTTCTATAGGATATACATTAGGTTCTACTCCATATACATATAAATTGGAAGCAGGTAATCAGTACAAAACATTACTTGATATGGGTGTGCCAGATAAAATTGCAAAAAAGCATTCTAAAAGAGTAGGTGCAATTAATGCAGCAATTGAGTCCGGAGAAAATATTATTGATTTATTTACATTTAATTCAGGAAGTGGCACAAAAGCAATTACAAAACAAACTGTATCAGACTTGGTTGATGAATATGGAGAAAAACAAGTTAATTCATGGTTAAGTAAAAAAATAGGTGATAAGGCAGCAAATATGATGGTGACATCTGCTAAATCATATTTGCAAAACATCGCTTCTGAATCAGCGGAAGAAATGACACAAGAGGCATCTTCTATAGTAGGAGAAAGGTTAGCAGCTAAAGAGTCAAATGTTGATAGAAATGTATCTCTAAAAGATGATTTATTTAGGGTATTAGAAGCAGGAAGTTCTGCTGCGATAAGTACAGCATTTACTGCTCCTATATCATCTGTTAGTGGTTCTATAGCAAGTAATACAATGAATAATATTCAAAGTAAGATAGAAAACAAGGTTGTTAAGTCGAATGTTATTAATAATGAAATCATGAAAGAAATTAATAAGAGTAATTCTAATATTTCAAATGAAGATGCACTTAACATTCAAAGACAAGTTTACCAAGAATTAGATAATAACGGGATTGAAATTGTAAATGCTCAACAAAATAATAAAAATGAAAAATATTCCAATGTTAACCCACCAATGGTAATTAAATATCAAGAAACAGATAATCAAAAAATAAATACATTTAGACAATCAGTAGTAAGAGAAGAAATGTTAAATTCCAAAAAAACAACTGACACTATGAATGTAGTTGAAAAAATAATAAAAGATAAAGATTATAGTGTTATATTTGATAGAACTATTACTAATTTAGATGGTAAATCAGTAGATGGAAAAATAAATATAAACAAAAATGGAGAAGTAGAAATAGGGCTTAATCCTAATTCAGATAGAGCAGTAGAATTTTTACTTGCTCATGAAGTAACACATGCTATAGAGACTGAAGAACTTAGAGGAATAATACTTGATTATGCTAAAAAGAATCCTGAATTTAAATCAGCATTAAAAGATTTACAAAAGACATATGGAACAACTAATGTTAATGATGAAGTAGTAGCTGATATATCTGCACAAATACTAGGTAATCAAGAATTTATCAATAGTCTATCAGCTCAAAGCACTCCACAATCTAGAAATATTATTAAAAATATATATGAATCAATAAAACGAGTTTTAAATAATTTTACTTCAAAGGGAAGATATAGAAACTTTGTAAATGATTTAGAAATAAAGTGGAGAGAAGCATATAGAGTAGCTACGAACGAAACAACAAAAAATAATTTACAAAAAATCGAAAAATATTCAAAAGTATATAATAATGATGGAACTATTAATCGAATTAGAATTAATGATAATGTATTCGAGGGCAGCAAAGATAAATCTATCAGCAAAACAATAAAAGATTATTTAACTAAACATATTGGCGAAGTGTACACAATAATAGAAAGTGGGCAGAAGGTTTATTTAGGAAAAGATTTACCAAATGAATATGCACATTCTGAATATACAAAGAAATTACCGTTAAATAAAAAGTTAGCAAAAGGAAGAGCAGTAACTAATTTAAACGAAATAATTGAAAGTGCTACAAATAGAACATGGGAATCTAATAAAAAAGAAAAACATAAATTTGATGCAAAATATGGTTTTTATAAATATAATACAACATTTTCATTTGATTATAACGGTTCTGAAAAAATATACGACGGTACAATTTTAATTAGAAATGATGCTAATGGTAAAAAATATTTATATGATATTTTAGATGTTAAACCCAAAAAAAAATTGGTCAGCTTGCCACTCGTAGCTTCCAACTCAAATAAGAGTTCAGCTATAAATAGTGGTTCAAGTAACCAATCTGCAAATAATATACCACAATCTAACAAAAATGTCAAATCAGATATATCTACTACAGTAAAATAGAATAAATTTTCTTCGCAATGATTTTATGATATGATTATTACAATAGAAAGAGGTTGTAATAATGAGAATAACAAGAAAAATGATAA
>CADCFX010000018.1:0-1307 GCA_902800945.1 uncultured Erysipelotrichaceae bacterium
GCTTAGAATTAAATTTTTTTAAACTTGGTATGTCTAAAATGCCGAATTTATGCGGTTTTGCGAGGCTTGTAATTATAGTCTAAATAACCCCCTGAAGAGAGCGAAATATTCATATGTACTTAGAAATCATTTTTGTATATGCTATTACTTGGTGATATAATTGTATAAGAATAGGTGATATTATGAGTTCTTTTTATGAAACTATATTTTTAAAAGAGGATAGTTCTTTAGAGGCTAAGGTTGAATTATTAAAAAAGGATAGATATCATAACAGTGAAAATATTTATAAACTTGAAAAAGGTATAGCTGGAGAAAAACAATTAATGTATCATTTAAGTAAAGCTAATGTTGGCATGTATGTGTTAAGAGATGTTAATTTTGCTTATGAAGGTCTAAAAGCTCAAGTTGATTTTATTGTAGTCACATCTCACCATTGTTATTTTATTGAATGCAAAAATCATAAAACTAATGCTATACATGTTGATCAATATGGAAATTTTGAATATAGCAAAATGCAAGGTAAAAAAGCAGTAAGAATTGGTGTTAAATCACCAATTACTCAAGTAAAAGAACAATTTGAAGTATTTAAAAAGATATGTTTAAAAGAAAATGAAAAATTTAAGGATGATTATTTTAAAACTTTGGTTGTATTTACTGATTCTGAAAATAAATTAAGGAAAGATAATGCAAGGAAAGATATTAAATATAGGGTCTTAAAAGTTGACGATTTAATTAGTCAAATCGAATATGATGGAAAACGCTTTACTGGTAAAGAATATACTAAAGAACAGATGAAACAAATTGCAGATAATATATTACAGAAAAATGTTAATATAAAATTGGATGATATTCCACTTTCATATTATATTAATCAAATCTCTTTAACTGATATAGAAGATAGTAAGTATTCTAATACTTCAGAGACTAAAACATCTAATAACTCAAATATTTTCCTTTCTAAGTTTGGTAAAATATTTTGGCTTATTATTGTATTTGCAATATTAGGAACTATAGAAAGTTATTATTCGAATGAACCTAAAAATAATAATAATAATACATCAAATCCAACAAATTCTAATGCTTTAACAGAAAATCAAATTAAAGCTCTTGATAAATTTAAATCTGCTTATGATGACGGTCAAGTTGATGGATTCGCAATTATTCATACTAGCTTTTGTTATGAAATTAGTAAAATGTTTAACAATGGAAATGTATGCACTGATTGTTGCAATAGTTTACCAATAGAAGTTAGTATTATTAATGATAGACAAATGACTTTTTATAAGCAAAATACAAATTCTTGCTCT
>CADCFX010000018.1:1341-27433 GCA_902800945.1 uncultured Erysipelotrichaceae bacterium
TGGTAAAAGTATAGAAAGTGCAATTAACGAGAATAAAGAATGTCATGGGCAACCTGTAGGAATGGTTGAATGGGATGATGAGAATGAATATTATAAAAAAATAGGAGGATATGATCAAATAAAAAAAATGGCAATTGATTCTTACAACGAACAGTTTGGAACTTTTGATATATCTTTCTTTGAACAATCTCATATAGGTGAACGAGGCGGAAATAAATATAATTTTAATGGCTATGTACAAAACGTTAATATGTTTTTTGCTGGAATAAATGGTAAAAATGCTATAAAAATAAATACAACTAAAGATAATTTCAATATAATGTGTGAAAGTTATTATTACATTATGAAATAATAACTTTTTTATTTTATAATTTTTAGTTTTCTGTATGCTATAATTATTATTGATAGATTTAATAATATGGAGGTAAGTATGATAAAGAATATAATATATATAATAATTAGTTATTTTATTTGTTGTGTTATATTTACTCCTATATTTATTAAGCATGGAAGAAAGAAGTATTTAAAAGATAAAGGGGTTAGATATAAAAGAATAAATGATTTAAATAATGATAATGTGTTTGAAAAGAAAGTATTTAAGTATACAGTATTTTTTAATGTAGAAACTAAAAAGAAATTAGAAAATATTAATTTATTAGAAATAGCTCTTAATAGTTTTGATAATAATGAAGGTAATATAAAAGAATACTATAATAGCTTTTTGGATGAGAATATAAGATATAATAATTATGTAGATGAATTTAATAATATAATAGATAAAGATATAACATATAAAGATGATATAGTTATAGGAACTGTGTTATTTAAAGATGTTAATAAGTTTAAAGATTTTGAGTATAATAGGTGTAGAAAGTTATTAAAGAGATTTAAATATAAATTCTTATTTAGAGTTTATGCAACGTATGATAGCCCTAAGGGCAAGAAGCATTGGGTTAAAGAAGAGATATTTGATATTAATGATATTTCATCATTCCCAATAATATTAAAGCAAAGGACAGAATATCAAAAGACTAAGAAGTATCAAAGAGAAATAATGACAGATTCATTAAGGTATGAAGTGTTAAAAAGGGACGGATATAGATGCAAGATATGTGGCGTTTCTGCTAATGAAGGGGCCAGGTTAGAAGTGGATCATATTATACCTATATCTAAGGGTGGTAAAACAGTAATAGATAATTTACAGACTCTGTGTATGAGTTGTAATAGGGGTAAAAGTGATAAGGACTTTAAATAGAGAATACTAAAAGGAGAATTTAATCCTCCTTTTTTGACTATTAATATAAATCTTAATACCATTTTGTTTTGTTGGCACTTGCCTTGATAGTATTTGGTGATTTTGTTTTTGCGTATATTTCACTTTAATTCAAAATGTCTTCAACTACCTCTTTGCTAATATCATCGGTTTTAAAATCTCTTGTACTTCTTCTTTCTTCAATTGCTTTTTTTGTTTCCATAATTTCACCAGTCTTTATATTTTAGCTTCATAATATACTTTTGTTACTTGTAAACGATTAATCTACAGCTCAAAATTTTTCGATAATATTAAAATATGATATACGTACTATTTTTGCGTCTTTTGGATTATCAGATTTAACATATTTCTTGTAATCATTATATTTTCCATATCTTATTTTAGTGAGCTCAACCAATAATTTAAAGTTTGAGTTTTCATCTACAAGTAGAGCTTTAAATTCTCCTTTTTTAAAATCTTCGTTAATGGGATTATATCCATCATGTAGAGTTATATAGTAATCAATTTTATTATTTAATATATCATTTAATAGGTTGTTACTGATATGATAAATTGGATAAGAACCATATTTATTCTGTTTTTTACTTCTATATCTAGTAATTGAAGGTTTTGGTGATGATGCATCTTTAAGTCCGATGAATAATAAATATTGTTTAACATTATTAATATAATATAATTCTTGTGTGCTATAGAATTTTTCATCATCGCTAGATATAGAAAAGGATTCTGGATAATCATACAAATCTTGTAATAACTCTTCGAAATTATGTGAGTGTAGATGTCTTATTTCGGCTTTATCATATTCTTCATTTGTATCAGGATTTATGCGTCTTGTTATCAATTTACATGTATATGGATAATATAATCCGGTATATGCTAAATCACTTAGGGCACTTTCATAGCTTTTGTATATTTCAATATCACTATAAGATTCTATATTATTAGATAGGGGAAGTATTAACTCGGATTTTAACCTCTCTTTATCAAAAAATGGTGTTGGTAAATTATTATGTTTAAATCTTTGGTATTTTTTTAATAAATTCTTTTTCATTTGTTCCTCCAAGGTATTGTTTGATTTATCAGATTAGCAGTAATCATAACTATTACGTATTATATCATACTATGGATAGTGAGAAACTATTATATTTTGGATTAACAAAAATGAGACACCTTTCGGTGCCTCTTCAGGGGGTTTTGGTTTCGTCATAATAATATGACTAACATAACTTGTATCGTTATGCTACATTAATCATAGTTTATTTTATAATATTTGTCAATCAAGTTTTTAGTAGTTTAACAAAAAAATACATTTTTATATTTGATAGGAAATGTCTACGTGTTTACTAAATTCTTTTTTTATTCTATAATTTGGATGGTGATAATAATGCCTAGCTGGTCAATTCATTTGAAAATAGGAAAAGAGTTAGTTAAAGAATTAGGATTAGATAAAGATAAATTTTTGTTTGGTAGTTTACTTCCAGATACAGATTATGATTGGAAGGTGAATAGAAATCTTGCACATTATTATGGAAAACTAAAATTTCCAAGGTGTCCTTCTGAAGATATGGTTGATATAGATGGTTTTATAAATGATTATAAAGATTATTTATATGATGATTTAATAAAAGGATATTATGCACATCTTTTGGCTGATCATTATTATAATGAATACATATATTATAATAAATGGGTACAAAGAGATGGAAAATTGGTAGGGGTAAAAACTGTTAAGGGAGATATAATAGACGTAGAAGATCATTATAAGTTGGCGGCCCGACCTAAGCATAGGGATTTAGAATTATATGGGAAGAGATTATTTTTAAAAGAAAAAATTGTGTTCCCTGAAGACGAAATGAAGATAATTAAATATATAGATTTATTAAAAGATAATTTTATTAATAAAGATAATGTAATAAAGAGAATTAAATATTTGCATAGTGATTATATTGATTATTTTTTGAAAATTAGAGAAGGAGAGAAAGGTTCTAAGTATAAATTATTTACGGAAGATGAATTGGATAACTTACTAAATGGGTGTATAGAGTATATTTTAGAGAAATTGAAAGAGTTAGAATAAGGTAGAGATATGGCAAGGCGATTAAAAAAGAGATTTAAGCTTTTATTGGTTTTTATGATAGTTATTGCTTTGGGATTTGGTGTGTATTGTTTTTATAATAAAAAAGATAAAGAAGTAATTAAGGAAGATAATAAAAAGGTGGATAAAATAAAAGAAAAGGTTGAAGAACCAGTTGTAGTAGAAGAACCATATATGAATGTATTAAATGATGGGGGAATATTTAAAGAGTATTATGGAATAGCTTATAATAGAATGATAAATATGAGTTTAGATGAAAAAATAGCTCAGATTTTTTTGGTAAGAGTTCCTTTATATGATGGAATAAATATATTAGAGCAAAATCAATTTGGGGGATATTTATTATTTGGTAGAGATGTTACTAATATAACGAAAGATGATCTAATTGCTAAGTTATATAAGTATCAAGAAGTAAGTAAGATTCCAATAATAATAGCAATAGATGAAGAGGGGGGAAGTATTAGTAGAATTAAAAATAATACTAATATTGTTAGTGAACCTTTTTTATCACCGATGGATTTATATAATCAGGGTGGTATGGATTTAATAGAAAGTGATCTTAGGAAAAAGAATAGTTTGTTAGAAGAACTAGGGATAAATCTGAATTTGGCGCCGGTAGTTGATGTGGCTAGTGAAGGAGCATTTATTTATAATAGAACATTGGGACAAGATGTGAATACTACTTCTTTATTTGCAGAAACAGTAGTAAGAGTTTCTAAAGAATCGAAAGTTAGTTATACATTAAAGCATTTTCCTGGATATGGTAATAATGTAGATACTCATAAAGGATTAGCTATAGATAATAGGACATTAGAAGAGTTAGAAGGAAGGGATTTGATACCTTTTAAAAGAGGTATAGATGTGGGGGCAGAGTGTATATTAGTAAGTCATAATATAATGACTAATATAGAAGATGAAATTCCAGCTTCATTATCATTAAAAGTACATAATATATTGAGAAATAATCTTAATTATACAGGCATAATAGTAACTGATGATTTGTATATGGATGCGATAAAAGTGTATCAAGATAAGCCTAGTATAAAAGCTTTATTAGCTGGTAATGATTTAATAATAATTACAGATTATTTAGAGGGAATGAATGAGATAAAAGAAGCTATTAATAATAATGAAATAGATATAGGTTTACTTGATAGAGCGGTTTTGAGGGTTTTAGCTTGGAAGTATTATAAAGGTTTGATACAATAATAGTGGAGGTATATTATGAAAACAGAAATTGAAGAAAGAGTATTAGAGATTAACAAAGAGGAAGTAATAAAGAAATTAGAAGAATTAGGTGCTAAAAAAGTTGGAGATTGGCATCAGAGAAGATATGTGTATGATTTTATGCCCAAGAGAGAAAATGAGTGGATAAGACTTAGAAATAATGGTGAAGAGACCACTCTAACTTATAAGAATATTGAAAGTAAGGATATAGCTGGTACTAAAGAGTTAGAAATAGTAGTGTCTGATTTTGAAGAAACTAATCAATTATTACATATAATGGGATATACTCCTAAAGCTTATCAAGAAAATCTTAGAACACGTTATTATTTAGATCATATAGAGATAGATATAGATACTTGGCCTTTAATTCCTACTTATTTAGAGATAGAAGGTCCTAGTGAAGAAGATGTTAAAAAAGTAGAAAAGATATTGGGATTAAGCGATGCTAAAATAACTACACTTAGTTGTCAAGATATTTATTTAGAAGAATATGGAATAGATATTAATCAAATTGAAGAATTAAAATTTGGAGAAGGTGAAGGAGAAGAATCTGAAGTTATTAAATTATAACTTTAGATTTTTTTTGTCCTTTATTTGTATATGTTTAAGTGATATAATAAATTTAGAATAGGAGGAATATATGATGGGTGGCATACATGTTACTAGTGAAATAGGGAAATTAAAAAGAGTTCTTCTACATAGACCAGGTAAGGAATTATTAAATTTAACACCTGATACTTTAGGAGAACTTTTATTTGATGATATACCTTTTTTACCAGATGCACAGCAAGAACATGATGGATTTGCTAAAGCATTGGCCGATAATGGTGTAGAAGTGGTATATTTGGAAGATTTAATGACAGAGGTTTTAGACATAAGTGAAGAGATAAAAAATCAGTTTGTTGAACAATTTATGGATGAAGCTGGAATTAATTCTTATAAGTATAGGGGGTTAGTTTATAAATATTTAATGAATATTAAAACTAATAAGAAATTGGTTTTAAAAACAATGGAAGGAATTCAAATAAGTGAGATTCCTAAGATTACTAAAAATGATAGTGATACTTTGGAAGATTTTGTTAATACTCCTGATAAGTTTATTGCAGCACCAATGCCAAATTTATACTTTACTAGAGATAATTTTGCGAGTGTTGGTGAGGGGATTGATTTACATCGTATGTATTCAGTAACTAGAAATAGAGAATGTATTTATGCTGAATATATATTTAAGTATCATCCCGATTATAAAAATGTATCTAAATACTATAATAGAAAGTATTCTTGGAGTACAGAAGGTGGAGATTTATTAAATATTAATGAGCATGTAGTTGCTATTGGTATTTCACAAAGAACTAAAGCTCAAGCTATAGATCAACTAGCTAAGAATTTCTTTAAAGCTCCAGATTGTAAAATAGATACTGTTTTAGCTTTTAGTATTCCAGAAAGTAGAGCTTTTATGCACTTAGATACAGTATTTACACAAATTGATAAGTATACTTTTACATATCATCCAGGTATTATGGGCACTTTACAAGTGTTTGAAATAAAGGAAGGAACACAACCTAATACTACTGAAGACTTAATAGTAAATGAGATTAACGCTTCATTGGATAAAATATTAGAAAGATATTTAAATCATCCGGTTAAATTAATACCATGTGCCGGTGGGGATAAGGTTGCTGCTGAAAGAGAACAATGGAATGATGGATCTAATACTTTATGTATAGCACCAGGAGTTGTTATTGTTTATGATAGAAATAATGTAACTAATGATGTTCTTAGAAAAGAAGGAATAAAAGTAATTGAGATACATGGAGCTGAATTATCACGTGGACGTGGGGGACCTAGATGTATGAGCATGCCTTTAGAGAGGGAGGACGTAGAATGGTAGATTTAAGAGGTCGCGATTTCTTGAAACTATTGGATTTTACTCCTAAAGAGATAGAACATTTATTAAAAGTAGCGGCTAAATTGAAAAAGATGAAACATGAAGGAACTCCTCATAATTATCTAAAAGGAAAACAAATAGCTATTATTTTTGAAAAGGATTCGACAAGGACTAGATGTTCTTTTGAAGTTGGGGCTAAAGACTTGGGTATGGAAGTAACATATTTAGGTCCTACTGGATCACAACTTGGTAAGAAAGAAACAATTGCAGATACTGCTAGGGTATTAGCTGGAATATATGACGGTATAGAATATCGTGGCTTTGAACAAGCAATTGTTCAAGAATTGGCGGATTATTCAAAAGTGCCGGTTTGGAATGGTTTAACGAATGAATTTCATCCTACACAAATGTTAGCAGATGTAATGACTATTAAAGAAGAATTTGGGACTTTAAAAGGAAGAAAACTAGTGTTCTGTGGTGACGCTAGAAATAATGTTGGTAATTCTTTAATGGTTGTATGTTCTAAATTAGGAATGAATTTTACTTGCTGTGCTCCTAAAGAATTATTTCCAGAAGAGTCTTTGGTTAAAACTTGTAAAGAAATATGCAAGGAGACTGGTGGTTCTGTTACTTTAACAGAAGACATTATGAAGGGAACTAAAGATGCTGATGCTATATATACTGATGTTTGGGTATCAATGGGAGAACCAATGGAATTATGGGAGAAAAGGATTAAGCTTTTAAAACCATATCAAGTTAATATGAAAGTTATGGAAAATGCTAAGAAAAATGCTATTTTCTTACATTGTTTACCATCTTTTCATAATATTGGGACATCAATTGGTAAAGATATATATGAGAAGTTTGGACTAAAAGAAATGGAAGTAACTGATGAGGTTTTTGAATCTGAACATTCAAGAGTTTTTGAAGAAGCTGAAAATAGAATGCATACTATTAAAGCAATTATGTATGAAACATTAAAAAAACAATAGAGGGGTTATAAATGGGAGATATATGACGTATTGTTTCCCTAAAAGAAGCTATTATTACCATGGTAATTAATAGATATATTTGTACTATCATAAAGGAGGAAGAGAAAGAGATGGATAGAGCAGATAAGGAGACGAGAAAGCAAGCATCGCGTAAGAAGAATAAAAAAAGATCTCTTACGTTATCAGCTTTCACAATTATTTTAATTCTTACATTCGTTCTGGCTATAATAACTTGGCTTTTGCCAGAAGCAAAATTTGATGCTGCTAAAGCATTAATTGATGGAAGTGGTGTAGAAAGGGCATCACTAGCACAAACTTTGTTGGCACCCATTTTGGGGTTCGCTGATGCTATTGATATTTGTTTGTTTGTATTAATACTTGGTGCTTTTTTAAAGGTAGTTACAAAGACAAAAGCTTTAGAAACTGGTATTGAAGTATTAATTAAGAAATTAAAAGGACGCGAATTAATATTGATTCCAATATTAATGTTTGTGTTCTCAGTTGGTGGAACAACTTATGGAATGCTAGAAGAAACTGTTGGTTTCTATGCTTTATTAAGCGTGGCAATGGTTGCAGCTGGTATGGATACTTTAGTAGCTTCTTCAGTAGTATTGCTTGGAGCTGGTTCAGGTGTTCTTGGATCAACTATTAATCCATTTGCAGTTGGTGCTGCAATTGATGCATTACCAGCTGGTATTAAAGTTAATCAAGCACATATAATTGGAATAGGTATTGTACTATGGTTAACAACATATATAATATCAACAATATTTGTTATGTTATATGCTAAAAAAGTAATTAAAGATAAAGGATCTACTTTCTTATCATTACAAGAAAGAAAAGATATGGAAGATACTTATGCTCCTAAAGAGGAAAATAACAAGAGTGTTCCTAAATTAACGGGTATGCAAAAATTAACTTTATGTTTATTCTTCTTAACTTTTGTAATTATGATTATAGGATTTATTCCTTGGGAAGATTTCGGAATTAATCTTTTTGCTAAAGGTAAGTTCTTTGCCTTTATTACAGGGTATCCATTAGGTCAATGGTATTTCCAAGAATCAACATTATGGTTCTTAATAATGACTATTGTTTTAGGTGTTGTTAATGGAATGAGTGAACATGAATTTGTTGATACATTTGTTGATGGTGCTGACGATATGGTTGGTGTTATCTTGGTTATTGCAATAGCAAGAGGTGCTTCAGTACTTATGACACAAACCCATTTAGATAATTATATTATTTTCAATGCTGCTAAAGGATTAAGTAATGTATCTAAAACTGTTTTTGCACCGTTAAACTATATATTACATGTTGGACTTTCTGTATTGGTTCCATCTTCAAGTGGTTTAGCATCACTTTCTACTCCAATTATGGGGCCATTAGCACATGAGCTAGGATTCTCTGTTGAAACAACTATTATGGAAATGGTTGCAGCAAATGGATTAGTTAATCTATTTACTCCTACTTGTGGAGCTATAATGGGTGGATTAGAACTTGCTAAGGTTCAATATACTACTTGGTTAAAGTGGGTAGCTAAAGTAATAATTACTATTGCGATAGTAAATGTAGTTATTCTAACGGCTGCTATGATTATATTATAAGAATTGTAAGAAGCATTAAATGGAAAAGCTTAAATGCTTTTCCATTTTTGCTTATAGAACGTGAGTGATAATATGAAGAAAAAAATAATAATTATGTTATTAATAATTATGTTTTTTGTAACTGGTTGTGGTAAAAAAAATGGGAATCTAGTTTTAGTTACGGAAGCTGGTTTTGCTCCATATGAATACTATTCTAATGGAGAAATAGTTGGAGTAGATATTGATATAGCTAAAAAGATAGCAGAATATTTAGATAAAGAATTAATTATAAAAGATGTTGCTTTTGATTCTATTATTAGTGAAGTAAAGACAGAAAAGAGTGATATTGGTGCTGCAGGAATATCTTTTACTGAAGAAAGACAAAGAGAAGTAGATTTTACGATTAGTTATTCTGATTCTAAACAAGTAGTTGTAGTTAATACTATTTCTGGATACAGAGATATTTCGGAAATTCATAAAGTTGCTGTACAACTTGGCTCGGTAGCAGATACTTATTTAACGGAAAATTATCCAAATATAGATATAATAAGAGAAAAGAAGTTCTTAGCTGCTATACAGGATTTAAAAGATAGCAAAGTAGAAGCGGTAGTAATGGATGAGTTACCCGCAACGAAGTTGATGACTAAAGAAATGGAAATGTTAGAAGAACCATTAGTTGTTGATAGTTATGGAATGATAGTAAGGAAAGGCAACAAAGAATTATTAGATGCTTGTAATAAAGTTATTAAGGAATTAAAAGAGTCTGGGGAAATAGATAAGTATTTGTTAAAGCATATGGGGGTAGAAGAGAAGACAAATAAAGGAAATGGAATAAAAGAGAGATTCTATAACAGTGTAATATATGATGGAAGGTATAAATACATTTTAGAAGGTTTAAAGAATACTATTATTATTGCATTAGGAGCAGTTATCATAGGAATATAATTGGGGGCAATAAGCGCAATAACTAGAAATATTCATGAGAATACTGGTAAATTAAAAATAATGAGTGCTATAAGTAAAGGCTATGTAGATTTAATAAGGGGAACTCCTTCTACTTTACAATTAATGATTATATATTATGTAATCTTTAAACAAACTAATATTAATATAGTATTAGTAGGTATTATGGCTTTTGGAATAAACAGTGGAGCATATGTATCGGAAATAATTAGAGCTGGTATTAGTTCTATAGATAAAGGTCAATGGGAAGCGGGATATGCTTTAGGGCTTAGTTATTTTCCAATAATGAACAAGATAATACTACCTCAAGCAATAAAGAATATATTGCCAGCTTTAGGCAATGAGTTTATTACGTTAGTTAAAGAGACATCAATAGGAGCTTATATAGGAATTGTAGAATTAACTAAGGCTTCAGATATAATTGCTTCTCGTACTTATGATTATTTCTTCCCATTAGCTCTAATAGCAATTATTTATTTAATAATAACAGTTGCTTTAAGTAAGTTAATTAGTGCTATGGAAAAGAGGTTAAATAATGCTAGAAGTTAAGAATTTAAAGAAGAGTTTTGGTAAAAAAACGGTATTAAAAGATATTAATTTGCAAATAAAAAAGGGGGATATAATAGGTATTATTGGACCTTCTGGTTGTGGGAAGTCAACATTACTTAGATGTATTAATATGTTAGAGATTCCTACTTCAGGAGAAGTAATATTAAATGGTAATAATATTGTTGATGATAAGTCTCATACTGATACTAGAAGAAAAATAGGCATGGTTTTTCAACAATTTAATTTGTTTAATCATAAGACTGTATTGGAAAATATTACTTTAGCCCCAATATTATTAGGACTTATGACTGAGAAGAAAGCAATTAAGGAGGCTAGGAAGTTATTAAAGGAAATAGATTTAGAAGATTTGGCTAATCTTTATCCTAATCAATTATCTGGCGGTCAGAAGCAGAGGGTAGCCATTGTTAGAACTTTAATAATGAATCCGGATATAATCTTATTTGATGAACCAACTAGTGCTTTAGATCCAGAAATGATAGGAGAAGTTACTAACTTAATGCGAAAACTTGCAAAGGAAGGAATGACAATGCTAATAGTTTCTCATGAAATGAATTTTATTAAGAATTTCTGTACTAGAGTGGTTTTCTTAAGTGATGGTGTTGTTAAAGAAGAAGGGACAAGCAAAGATATATTTGATAATCCTAAAGACGAAAAGCTAAAAATATTTTTGTCGAAAATTAATAATTACTAAAAAAAATATATGTTATAATGTGGTTAGGATAGAGTGAGTCTAATGAAAAAGGTTTTATTTGTAATAGCAATATTCTTTGTGGCTTTCCTGGGTAATTATCTAGGAAATCTTTACTATGATAGTGTAAAAAAGCCAGTTGTTGAGAAAAAAAATAATAAAAAAGAAGAATCTAAACAGGAAGAAATTATTGATTTAGGTAAAATAGAAATATCTTATGCTGAAGATAAAAAAGAATTTATTAGTGATAATGGTAAATTAAAAATTACTAACGTGATTAAATATCCTAATAAAATAACGATTGATGAGAAGATAGAAGAAAAGATAATTTCTTATTTGAAAGGTATAGTAGAAGAAAAATTTATAGATGTTAATAATCAAGCTCAAGAACAGATTTATGAATATAATAGTGATAAGGTAGACGATTCATATGAGTATGGCGTCATATATAGTTTTTCAGAAATGCTAGTATCTTATGATGTAATATCTTTTGTATTAACAACTGAAGGTAGTATGGGAGGCGTGGCTTGGAATAGTAAGGAATACTATAATTTGTCAACTAATACTGGAAAAATATTAAAGCTGGATGATATTTGTCTTAATGTTAGTGAGTGTAAAAAAATAATGTCTGATTTCTTTTTAAAGCAATTAAGAAACGATGAGAGATTTAATAATCTTAATGATCAATATGAAGAGGTTATTAAAGATAAGTTATCTGGTGATAGTAATTGGGGATATGATAGTACTGGAATGCATTTAATGATTAGTAAGTATGATATTTCTAATGGGGCAGATGGTATGTTTGAATATTTATTACCTAAAGAAGAGATTAATGGATATTTAAAAGATGGATATAAAATATAATTATAGAGGTGTTTGATGAAAGAAAAAGATAAAATAGAAGATGTAAAACAAGAAGAAGTAGTAGAAAAAGTTGAAAAAGAAGAAGATGGTAGTGATAAAATTCAAAAAAGTAATGGTTTAGCATTAATAGTTGTTTTGTTAATTATTATCGCTTGTCTAGGGGGAGTAATATATTATCTTGGTAATGGAAAAGATGATGATAGTAATACAGAAAAAGATAATAAAAAACAAGAATCAAAAGTATCTAGTCCTGAACTGAAATCAGAATATAGATTGGGAGGTAATGGATTGGAGAATTTTGATATACATTTCTTACAAATAGAAAATAAAGAAGAAAATAAAGTTTATAGTCCATTATCAATTAAATATGCTTTAGAAATGTTGGCTGAAGGAGCTGATGGTGATTCTAAGGCACAATTAGATGCTATTATTGGTGATTATGTAGCTAAAAAATATACTAATAGTAAGAATATGTCTTTTGCTAATGCATTCTTTGTAAAGAATTCATTTAGAGACAGTATTAAGAATGATTATGTTGATTTATTGAAAGATAAATATAGTGCTGAGGTAGTATATGATGATTTTAAAAATGCTAGTTTAATAAATAAATGGATTAAAGATAAGACTTTGGGAATGATTCCTTCTTTGGTTGATGATGTTAGCAATAATGATTTCTTCTTAGTAAATGCTTTAGCTATTGATATGGAATGGGTAAATAAGATTCAAGCTCATGGAGATAATGCGAAAACATATAGTGTTGACTTCTTGCATGAACAAGTTAAGATTACTAAGGATATGAGTAAATATGGTACGGAGTATAATTCATCTGGAGAGTCTGTTCAGCCACTAGAATTAGTTGGCTATACGCCAGTAGAATTTGATAACTCTTCTAAAAAAGCTAAATCAGTAGAAGTAATGGCAATTGCCAATAAATATGATGCGGTTAAGACTCTTGGTGAAGATAATATAAGAACTACAATTAAAAAAGAGTATACAGATTGGATGAATTCTAAAGAGGGTAAAGAGTGTAGAGAATTTAGCAGTAAGGAAGATTATCCAGATGATTCTAACAAGTTTGTTGATAAGTTTATAAAAGAGTTAGATTCTAATTATAAACACGTAAGTGGTTCTACTGATTTCTTATTTTATGATGATGATGATGTAAAAGTTTTTGCTAAAGATTTAAAAGAATATGATGGAATTACTTTACAATATGTTGGTATAATGCCAAAGGAAGAAAAACTAGCCAACTTTGTTAGTAGTATTAATGCTAGTAAGTTAAATGCATATATTAATAGTCTTAAAGATATTTCTTTAAATAGCTTTGAAGAAGGATATATGACGATAGTTAATGGCTTTATTCCAATGTTTAAGATGGAATATGAATTGGATTTAATTGGTGATTTAAATAAAATGGGAGTGACTGATATATTTGATTCAAAAAAGGCAAATCTATCTAAAATGACTAGTGAAAAAGAATATATAGATCCGGCCTTGCATAAAGCAAATATAGAATTTAGTAATGAAGGAATCAAAGCAGCAGCAGCTGTTGCTGTTGGTGGAGCTGGCTCTACTGGCTGTGGATTTGAACATGATTATGATGTTCCTCTTAAGTTTATAAATGTTACAGTTAATAAACCATATATGTATTTGGTGAGAGATAAGAATAGTGGAGAAGTTTGGTTTACTGGTACTGTTTATCAACCAGTTGAATTTGATCCATCTGAAAACTAATGAAAAAAAATTAGACGATAGTCTAATTTTTTTATTCTACTGTAACTGATTTAGCTAAGTTACGAGGTTTATCAACATCTAGTCCTCTAGCTATTGTTATGTAATAGCCCAATAATTGTAATGGTATAACTGTTAGAGAAGGGTAGAAGTATTTATTAGTTTCAGGAATTTTTATTGAATAATCTGAAACTTTATCTACATCTAAGTTATCAGAACTAACTGTTATGATGAAGGCTCCTCTTGATTTAACTTCTACTAAGTTACTAATTGTTTTTTCATATACTTCTTCTTGAGTAATGACTCCTATTACTAAAGTTTTATCTTCTATTAAGCTGATCGTACCATGTTTTAACTCTCCAGCTGCATAAGCTTCACTATGGATGTAGCTTACTTCTTTTAGTTTTAAACTTCCTTCTAGAGATATAGCATAATCTAAGTTTCTTCCAATATAGAACGCGTCATGAACGTATGAGAACTCACTAGATATTTTTTGAATGCTATGCGTCAGATTGTCTAAAATATATTGAACTTTATCTGGTAATGTTTGAATTTCTTTTATAAGTTCTAGGTTCAATTTGGCGTTAATTTTTCTTCTAATATGAGCCATTTCTATGGCTAGTATATAAGATACTATTAGTTGGGCACTGAATGCTTTTGTTGTTGCAACAGCAATTTCTGGTCCGGCTATTGTATATAAGACATAATCTGCTTCTCTAGCAATTGATGAACCAACAACATTTATGATAGCTAATGTTTTAACACCTTGTTTTTTTGCTTCTCTAAGTGCTGCTAGAGAGTCAGCGGTTTCACCCGATTGACTTATTATAATTGCTAATCCTTTTTTATCTAATATTGGATGCCTATATCTAAATTCAGAAGCTATTTCTACTCTAACGGGTATTCTAGCTAGTTCTTCGAATATATATTGGGCATTAATTCCAACGTGATAGGCTGAGCCACAGGCAATAATATATATTTCTTTAAAAGATTTTAATACATCTTTAGTGATGCCTGATTTGCTTAAGTCTATTTTGTTATTTTGAATATAATAATTAATAGTCTTTTTTATAACGTCTGGTTGTTCGAAGATTTCTTTTAACATGAAATGTTCGTAGCCTTCTTTTTCGGCTGCCTCGGCATTCCATTTAATTGTAGTTAATTCTTTTTCTATTGTATCACCATTTAAGTCGTAGAATGTAACTTGATCCTTTTTTAAGCAAGCAGCTTCTAAATTGTCTATATAATATACTTGGTTAGTATATTTTAAAATGGCTGGTACATCTGATGCTAAATAGGTTCCATCTTCGTTTTGGCCAATTATCATTGGAGAGTCTTTTCTGGCAACCCATATTTCGTCGGGATGTTCTTCAAACATTACCGCGATAGCGTAAGAACCTCTAACTCTAACCATGGTTCTATTAATAGCATCAATAGGACCCATTTTATACTTTTTATAGTAGTAGTCTATGATATTTGCGAGTACTTCTGTGTCGGTTTCACTATAAAATTTGTAATCATGTTTTTCTAGCTTTTGAATTAGTTCTTGGTAATTTTCAATAATTCCATTATGAACTAGTGTAATACTTCCATCATTGGATGTGTGAGGGTGAGCGTTGTTTTCGCTAGGCTCTCCATGAGTGGCCCATCTAGTATGACCTATTCCAATTGTTCCCTTTAAATCCTTTTTTTCGAGTTTTTCTTTTAGATTGGCTAACTTTCCTTTAGCTTTGTAAACCTCGATTTCTTTGTCTCTAATTGCTATACCAGCTGAATCATAACCGCGATATTCCAGTTTAGATAAACTATCTAAGAGAATATCTACAGCCTTTTTTTTGCCATTATAGCCGACGATTCCACACATATTCTATCCTCCATTACTTGTATGTGATATAAGTATACCTAACGATTATACTACCGTGATATCCTGTGCCATATGTTTCGATTGATATCAATTTCGACACTTTTTAGTGATGGCATTATTATATACCGTACTTTGTACAAGTATTATAATGATTTCATTATACCATCTTTGATTCCTCTAAGTAAAGAAATCTAAAGTTTTTTCCTTAGTTTTGTAGTATATTATATAATAAATATAGTAGGTGGTGATTGAATGATTTGTAATAATTGTGGAAACAATATAGTAGAGGGTGATAAGTTTTGTCGTAATTGTGGGATGTCACTAAAGGGCGAAAACAATTTTGATGAGGAATTATTGCGAGTTTATGTTGGAAAAAATTATGATAAATTTGTTTCTAGAAAGTTTAATGTTTATATGCTTATGTATCCTAATGCTTATATGTTATATAGAAAAAGTTATAAATACTTTATAATACTTTTGGTTTTACCATTTGTGCCACTAATAGGAATTATGGTTTATTTTGTTTTAACGTTTATTCTAGCTTTTTCTTTTAACGAGATGTATTTAAATGAGGCGCGAGATGCTATTAATGGAATTAAACAAAGAAATTTGGGAATTAGTTCAGATGCTTTGAAAGAATTAGTGGCTAATAAAGGAGGAACTAATTTGGTTGCAGCAATAATATATTCTTTGATTGTAATCTGTTTGAGTTTATTAATGCTAGTTGCTTTTTATTATGTTCTTTGGTGGTTGCTTCGTATGCCTGTAAGTTTTTGGAATGTTTGGATATAATTATATAGTGTTTATTTTGTGATTAGATATATCTTAAAGAGATAATTGTATTTAGAAATCTATGTTATAATTATTATAGTAGGTGATGTTAAATGAAAAACAAATATTTTGCTTTTTTAGTCATCTTGATGGGATTATTTATAAGAATAGTAAGTGCTGATGATAGTGTATTAATTAAAGAAGTGACACTAGTAGAAAAAACAGATGAGGTAGTAATAAAAAAAGAACCTACTAATAGTGGTCTTAAGATAGATTTTAATATAGAGTTTAAACATGTTGGGGACTATGTTAAATATAAAGTATTATTAAATAATAATGGACATGAGGATTATACTTTAAGTTCTAGTGATAAAAGTACAGATGGATATATTAAATATGAATATATTTATGAAAATAATAATAAAGTAGTAATTGCCGGTGGAGAGAAGATTGTCTATGTTGTAATCACTTATGCAAAGGAAATACCGGATGATTTATTTAAAGAGGGGAAATATGGTGAAGAACATAATACTAGTATAACTTTTTATAATAATCGTTTGCCATATGAAGAGGTTAATAATCCTAAAACGGGGACTGCTTCAGTGTTATTAATAATAGTAGCTGTAGTATTGTCTTTGTTAATTAGTTATTTATTAAGTAGCAGAAAAGTTAGAAGGTATTTAGGAGTTTTATTATTAGTTACTTTTTTGGTATCTCCTTGTGTGGTAATGGCTATTAATAATCTATTTATAACGATTAATACTAGAATTATTGTCGTTAAGGAATATAAGTATTGTAAGTATGATAATTATTCTTTTGAGGAGTTTGACTTTCAATCGGGTGATACTTGGTTGGTTGATTCAGAGACATTCTTTTATAGTAAAGATGTGATTGATTGTTATATTAATTATTATAATGAATATGTTATAAAAGGAGAGACGGATTTAGAAAAAATAGATATATGCAGAAATATGGAATCAACGGGAAAAGAGCTAGTAAACAAGGGGGATGCTATTAAGTCAAAAGAAAAAGGATGCTATAGTTATTGAGTACTACGCGTCCTTCTTTTTACAAAACATAAACCATCGTCCTCGGGAATTAATTGCTCTAAGTCTTTTGGTAGACAGAGCATTTTTAGTTGAGTTTCTCTAAATCTTTTTATTTCTTCTTGGCTTGGAACAAAACGACTTCCTTGTTCATATATTCTAGTATTTAGTGCGATTTTTTTCGTTTCTAATAAATTTCCATTTTCATCTGGAATTTGTATGCCAAGAAGTCGATAATTCTTCAAAACTTTATCGGGGTTTTTCCATAAGCCAACATAAAGAATGCAGATTATTTGTCCTTGGTTATTTTTATTAATTATTTTTATTTTGCTTTTCCCATCTGTTTCTTTTCCAGTTTCCTCTATTAATTCTTCTATTTCTAATCCTTGAGGAAGAGTAGGAGCGAGGCCGGCTTTTTTTAGACCTATATATCTTCTAGCATACTCGACCATGTGATCATGTTGTTTTATTGGTTCGAGATCTTTTCTTTGCCTTTCTTTTTCAGCTTTCATTATTTGAATATATTCGGTGTTTAGTTGTTCTGCGCTTTTTGAGTGCAGATTTTGAATTTCTTGGTTTGTTTTTTTCAGTTGTTCGTTATAGAGTGATACGGCGGCTGAGATTACTCCAATTACTTGAGATATTAAGTTGTTAATCTTTGGTCTTTCGTTATAATTGCATCTAATAAAGCCGCACATGCTTTCAGCTTTTGAGAATTCTTTATATCCGCTTAAATTATCAGTTGCAAGTGGGCCGCCTAAATAATAATCGAGCATTATTGTCGACCCGTAATATCTATTAATATCATCTTCGTCAGCTTCTATTATTGGGGTTCCAGACCATCCGATCAAAAGGTTTAATGGCAATGGTGATAGAGTAGTAATTCGATAGCGTGACCAGTAATCCATTCTATCGGAGTTTTTTCCGCCGGCAATTATTATTTCATAATCTCCTATCTTATCTTTGATGTTTTTACTATCTTGAAAGGAAATGTTTAGACCAGTATATTGGCAAATATCTGTTGCGTAAGAAATAATTGGTTCTGTAGTTAAGAATAGAATTCTTAAATTCATTTTTGTTTTGGGTACTGATAGGGTGTTTCGCTGTTCGATTAGTGGAGGGCTGATAGTTAGACTTTTTCTACTTATTATTTTGTTGAGAATAGCGTTTTCAGTTACTCTATCTAGTATATCAGTAAATGAACCTGTTATTTCCCAACATCTTTTGTTATGGTAATCATTCATCATTGTTCTGACATTACCTGCTATTGGGTTTTTTTCTAAGTGTACTAGGATAACATTGTGTTTTGCTTTCAGACCATATATTGTTGCTTTTAGGCCGTTTTGTTTGCTTTCACATTTGGAATTGATGATGACTATATGAAATTTGTTTACTTCTTTATAATTGTTTCTTTTAAAGAAATCATCAGCTGTTTCCATATCTTGAAAATGTAATATGTTATGATATCCGTGATTTTCTAATTCTTGTTTATCTTCTTGATCTGGGGATATTAGCAATACTTCGGCTTTTTCTAAGATGATTTGGTGTTTTTTTGGAGATAAAGTTTCTTTTTTGAATTCGGAGAATTCTTCTTTGTCAAAGTTTCTAAAGAATGATAAAATCTCTTCTCCGGCGATTTGGTTAAGATATTGTTCTAATGTTATAGAGTTTGAACTTTGACCCACACATATTCTTGAGTTTAGAGAACATTTTTGTCTTAGAGTAAATTTCTGCTCAGCAGAAAGGTCGATGTATTCAAGTATTCTACTCAGTACTTCTCCCTCTATTTTAGTTCCCGTCATTTTCTCAAAAAATTTAATCATTATGCTTAATTCTTGATTATCAATTTCTTGATAGTGTATTAAAACTCCCGCTAAGAATTGTTCATAACTAATTTTTCTTTGTTTGGCCATTTCTTTCCCCTCACTTTTCAATTAGTTTATTATATACTTGATAATTGGAGAAGGCAAGGATTTACTAAAGAATATTAGAAACAATTAAAAAAAATATGATAAAATAATAGTGTTAGATGTATTAGTAATGGTGATGATATTATGAAAGACGAAAGAAATATTAAAGGTATAATAGCTAGTGTATTAATGATTATTGGGCTTATTGTTGCTATGTTTGTTATTACAGGAATGGATAAAAAAAGAGTACAGAGTATCGATACTAGTGAAGCTAAAAAGATAATAAAAGAGAAAAAAAAGAAAGCTACGGAAGCGGTTGATAAAGATGAGTCAGTAGGAACTCAAAAAGAATTAACTGCTTTTAAAAGTTTTGAATTGGGTTATAAGAGAGAGGAAGACCCTAAATCGTCTTATTATATTAAGTTAGATGAAAATAGAGACTTAGTAAGTGATGTGGATGAGGTTTGTTCGCGAGAGATAGCGTGTAATCCAAGAAAAGAAAATAACTCTTTAAAATTAACAGATTATGAATATAAACTCATAATAGATTTGTATAATAAGTTATTTACTGAAGAATGGCCTAAAAATTCAAAAGAATCATTTGTTTTAACAGTATCTCAACTAGCTATAGGAGAAAAGACAATGTATTCTTCTAATACTAATGGTTGGGCTTTATATAGAAAATATGATAGAAATAGTGATGGTAATGTAACGTATAGAGAGTATGCAATATATACTTTAGAAGTATTTAAATATTAGATAAGGAATAATAGATATGAGTAAGAAAAAGAAAGTAAAAGAAAAAACAAGTAAAAAGATAATAAAGAAGATTGTAGCTATAGCAACTGGTACAGTAATAAAAAGAGTATTAGATAATAAAATGGGAACAGAAAGTAAACGAAAGAGGGGATAAAATGAGTAAGCCGGTAGTTTTGTGTATATTGGATGGCTGTGGATATAGAAAAGAAAGTGATGGTAATGCATTTTTAAATGCTTCTAAGCCTACATTTGATATGTTATTAAATAAGTACCCACATTCTATTTTGCAGGCCAGTGGAAAAGCAGTTGGTCTTCCAGAAGGCCAAATGGGAACTAGTGAAGTTGGGCATATGAATTTGGGATCTGGTCGAGTTGCTATGCAACCGCTTGAAACAATTACGGCAGCAATAGATGATGAATCTTTTTATCATAATAAGGAAATCTTAAGTGTTTTAGAACATGTTAAGAAGAATAATAGTAATCTACATATATTTGGATTATTAAGTGATGGTGGTGTTCATTCGCATATTAATCATGTTTTGGCTTTATTAGAGATGTGTAAGAGGAACAGAATAAATAATGTTTATTTCGATATTTGTTTAGATGGAAGAGATACTTATGAAAAGAGTGCTTTAAAGTATTTAGATCAATTAAATGAGAAGATTAGAGATTTAGGTATTGGAAAAATTAATACTATATCGGGGCGTTATTATGGGATGGATAGAGATAATAATTATGATAGGTTAAAACTGGCATATGATGCAATTGTTTATGATAAAGGATCTAAATATAGTAGTTATAAAGAATTAGTAGAAGATAATTATAGCAAGGGTGTATTTGATGAATTTGTTGTTCCTGGTATTATCGATTCAATGCCGCTTGCTGATAATGATGGGATAATAGCTTTTAATTTTCGTAAAGATAGATTAAGAGAAATGTTTACTTTGCTATCTAATCCTAATGAATATGAGAGTGAAGCTAATCAGAAGGGATTAGAGGTTAAGCATTTTAATAATTTAAAAGTATTAACTATGTATCCAGTTACGGAAACTGTTACTTGTCCACATGCTTTTAATGATTTAGATTTAAAAAATATTTTAGTAGATTATTTACACGAAATGGGATTAAGCCAATTGAGAATAGCGGAGACAGAAAAATATCCACATGTTACTTTCTTCTTTGATGGTGGTAAAGAAGTAGAATATGATGATATGAAAAAGATATTAATTCCATCTCCTAAAGTAGCAACTTATGATTTAAAGCCTGAAATGAGTGTTTATGAAGTAACGGATGATTTCTTAAAGGAAGTAGGTAATTATGATGTTACTATAATGAATTTAGCTAATGGAGATATGGTAGGACATACGGGAGTTTATGAAGCTGCTAAAGAAGCTGTAGAACATATGGATAAATGTTTAACGAAGATATATGATAAAGTTATGTCTTTAAATGGTGTATTATTAATAATAGCTGATCATGGTAATTGTGATGTTATGTGGGACGAGAATCATAAACCTGTTACTAGTCATACTACTAATCCTGTACATTGTATTATAACTAAAGAAGGAATAGAACTTAGAGATGGGAAATTAGCAGATATTGCACCTACTATGTTAGAATTGTTAGAATTGCCAATACCAGAGGAAATGACTGGTATATCACTAATAAAATAAACATTCAATATAATTGAATGTTTTTTTGAGAAAAAATGGTACGAGTATTGAAGAAAAAATATTACTTTGATATAATCATGTTAGTATACAATAGTATCGGAAAATAAGGTGGTATAAGCATGAAAAAGAAAAGAAAGCTAATTAAAGAAAGGTTATTGGCAATAGTTTTTTTAATAGTATTTGTTGGAACTTTGTTTGCTAATATTATAGCTATAGCTGAGAGTTTACCACTTGAAATAGATAGTATAAAAATAACTGATAAATCAGATGATGTTACTGGTGACATTCTTGGTTCTAGTAAAGATGAAGCAACGAATAATATTACTTTTCATAAACTATATGGTTTTGTAAAATATGATATAAGTATTAAAAGCAATATGGATAAAGATGTAACAATACTCTCTATTACTGATGATAATAATAATGAGTATATTGCATATGAATATGATAAACATGAAAACTATAATTTAAAAGCTAATGGATCGTTTGATTTAGCTGTTAAAGCCGTTTATAAAAATGAATTGAATGATTTATCTAAGAGAGAACAAGCTTCTAAAGTAACATTTAAAATAAAATATTTGGATGATACAGAGGAGAAGGAAAAAGAAATTGTTATTAATCCTAAGACTGGGGATAGAATAAGTATTTATTTTGTATTGTTAGTTGTATCAGGTGTTGGTTTTGTTACTTGTATTCTAATAGATAAAGACAGAGATAAAAAGAAGATATCAAAAATATCTATGTTGATTATCTCTGGATTAGTATTAACTCCTGTAATTGTAAGAGCTACATTATATTCATTTAATATATTATTAAAAAGTGATATAGAGCTATTAGATAAGATGATTGTTACTGTTACTATTAATGGTAAAGAAAAAGAGATTATTAATAATTATGGGGATATAATAAGTGGTTTGGAGACACCAACAGAAACTGGGTATACGTTTGATAAATGGGTTTATGAGGATGGTAGTGATTTTGATCCTTCTAAACCTATTACAGAAGATACCAAATTAGTAGCTAGATTAGTAGCTGATGAATATACTATTAGTTATAATTTGAATGGTGGAAATGTAGCTACTAATAATCCTACTACATATAAAATAACAGATAATATTAAGTTGGTTGAACCTACGAAGGAACATTATGTATTTATAGGGTGGACTGGCACTGACTTGGCGGAACCAACTAAGAATTTAGTAATTGAGAATAAAACCGGGAATAGAACTTATGTTGCAAACTATTCTCCTAAGGAATATTCAATTACTTATGAGGGATTACTTCCAGAGGAGATTAGTAGTTTAAATAATCCTACTAGTTATAATATAGAAAGTTCTTCTTTCACTTTAGTAGTTCCTGCAGATAGAGTAGATTCTGATGGAGATAAAACAGAATTGTTTGCGGGTTGGAAAGAGAATAGTACTATTTCTTCAACCATAACATTACCTAATTTGAGTTCTATGGGGGACAAAGTCTTTGAAGCCCAATGGATTCCTGCTTCATCTACGATTTATTCTATAACCTATAATTTGAATGGTGGTACTACAGAAACGGCTAATCCTGTAGAGTTTACAAAAAATACAGAAACATTTACTTTAGTTAACCCTACTAAAGAGGGATATACGTTTAAAGGTTGGTCTGGAACAGATTTAACTGGAGATGAGAATACTTTAGTAAAAGTTGTAAAAGGGACAAGAAAAAATTTAGTGTTTGAAGCACATTATACTGCTAATAAATATCAAGTAATATTTAATAAGAATGGTTCAAATGTTTCTGGTACTATGGATAATCAAGAATTTACTTATGGTGTAGCTGCCAATTTGAGCGATATTGCTTATTTAAAGGAAGGATATTCGTTTACAAGTTGGAATACTGCTGCTGATGGTAGTGGAACGGCATATAATAATAAAGAACAAGTTGAAAGTTTAGTTTCTACTCAGAATGGAGAATTAAATTTATATGCACAATGGTCTCCTAATACATATAAAATAAGATTTAATGCAAATGAAAATACTGCTGAAGGAACGATGGCAGATTTGGATATGGTATATGACACTGCTAAAACTTTGCCTTTAAATGTATATAGTGTACAAGGATATACGTTTGATAGTTGGAATACTAAAGCAGATGGAACAGGGACTAAAATAACTAATGGTGAAGAAGTTAATAATTTAACTACTGATGGAATAGTAAATCTATATGCTAAATGGGTTCCAAAAACAGATACTTCTTATAAAGTAGAGTATTATCAAGAAAATGCTGAAGATAGTAACTATTCAATTTATGAAACGGAATATGAAAGTGGTACGACAGATACTATAGCTAATGCTGTTATAAAAAATTATACTTATTTTACTTATGATAGTAATAATGCTCAAAATGTAGTTAGTGGGAACATTGAAAGAGATGGAAGTTTAGTTTTAAAAGTATATTATAAGAGAGTTGTTCATACTGTTGAATTTGATACTAATGGTGGAAGTGCTGTAAATAACATTGAGAAAAAACATGGAGCGAAACTATTATTTGCTGAGTTACCATCTACAGCCAAAACACCAGCAGAATTCTTGGGATGGTATACTCAAAAGGATGCAGGAGAATTAATTGAGAATGATATGGTAATTAATGATGATACCATTTTATATGCTCATTGGACTATTTCGGCATTATGCCGTAGAGCGACTAAGCTTCATACTGATACATGTGCAAGAACTGATAATGGTGGTTGTAATAAAGCTGGGTATTCAGATAATGGATCATATGGAACAAAAACAATTGTGTATGGTAATACATCTGGAGAAACTCTAACAAGTGGAGATGCCTTTGATTGTGATGTTAATGGTGATGGAGTATATGATGCTGATAATGAAAGATTTTATTATATTAGGACTAATGATAATAAAGCAGTAATGATATTCTATTCTAATTATGAGGGTGAAGATGGTGTTCAAACCATATCCAATTATGAATATGACGAGGTAATTGATAAATTGCCTACTACTGAACAATGGACAAATGTTGCAACAACATATGATACTAAAGCGGCAAGATTGTTACAAGTTGATGATGTAGTGGCTGCTTGTGGAGTACAACCTGGTTCTACAACGATAATGAAAAAATGTGATTATATTTTAGAAAATACATCATTTAAAGTTGATAATATTTCTATTACAAGAACTGGTATTTGGGTAGAAAAGAGCGGGGATAATTACTATCGTATACAGTCTTCTGTATTGCAATTTCCTTCTGTAGCAAGTACTAGTAAAAACGTAGCTAGACCAGTAATAGATGTTCCGCTTTCATTAATAGATAATTCTCCTATAACAGAATATACTGTAAGTTTTGATTCTTTAAATGGAGTATTTGCAGGAAACGGAACAAATAGTATACTAAATCAACAAGTTAATGATGGTGGTGTGATTAGAATATTACCAATTCCAACTAAAGATAATGCTACATTTGTTGGTTGGTATACAGATACAAATTATACTGAAAAAGTAGTTCAGCCATTAGAAGTTAATTCTAATAAGACTTATTATGCTAAATGGTCATATGACAATTCTGTTGCGGTTACAAATAATCTGGGATATGATACGTTACAAGATGCTGTTAATGCAGTATCTACAACAGCTACAGAACCTACTGTTGTTCAATTACTTGCTAATACAGAAGAAAAGATTACAATATCTGGTGGTAGAAAAGTAAAAATTGATTTAAATAATAATACAGTATCAAATGTTACAGGTAATAATACTGTAGTTGTTGATAATGGAACTCTTGAAATATATAATGGTACTTTAGTCTCAACGGATGATTCAAATGCCGTAGTAAATGTTAATTCTAATGGGACTTTGACAACTACTAATTTAATAATTAATGCTAATGGAGATAGACAAGCCATTTATAATGATGGGGGCAAAACATATATTATGGATGGCTCTAACTTCACTGGTAATGCTACAGAAAGAGCAGTTGTTCAAAATAAGAGTAATGGAACTGTAGTTATTACTGGTGGAACTATTACATCTAATGAATTGTATGGTATTTATAATGAAAAGGGTACATTGATAATAGGGAATAAGGATAGTGTTATTAACACTAATAAACCTGTTATTCAGGGGAAGACTTTTGGTATCGTAGCTAATTCAACCTATAGCTTTGATGATGGAATTATGAAAGGGGAGACTGCTCCTGTTGG
>CADCFX010000019.1:0-5365 GCA_902800945.1 uncultured Erysipelotrichaceae bacterium
CAGCTGCACAAACAGCTCTATCAAATGAAGAAGTAGTTTATGCAGAAGAAAAGAGTGCTTTTTATCATTTAAAATATAAATTAGAAGATAGTGAAGAATATTTAGATGTTGCTACAACTCGTCCAGAGACATTATTTGGAGATACAGCTGTAGCAGTTAATGAAAAGGATAAAAGATATAAAAAGTTTGTTGGTAAAAATGTAATTTTACCAATAGTTAATAAACCAATACCAGTTATTACTGATGAACATGCTGATATGGAGAAAGGAACAGGTTGTGTTAAGATAACTCCAGCACATGACCCTAATGACTTTGAAGTAGGTAATCGTCATAATTTAGAGAGAGTAGTAATAATGAATGATGATGCGACGATGAATGAAAATGTTCCTAAGAAGTATCAAGGAATGACTAGAGAAGAATGTCGTGAAGAAGTATTAAAAGATTTAGAAAAAGAAGGATTATTACTAGAAGTAGAACCATTAGTTCATGAAGTAGGTCATAGTGAAAGAACGGGAGTTATGGTTGAACCAATGGTGAAGAAACAATGGTTTGTAAAGATGAGAGGTTTGGCTGATCATGTTTTAGAAACTCAAAAGAAAAAGGATGAAAAAGTAAATTTTGTTCCTTCTAGATATGAAAAGACAATGAACCATTGGATGGAAATTACTTATGATTGGTGTATATCTAGACAATTATGGTGGGGACATAGAATTCCTGCTTGGTATAAAGGTGAAGAAATATACGTTGGTATGGATGCACCTAAAGGAAAAGGCTGGGAACAAGATGAAGATGTATTAGATACATGGTTTTCTAGTGCTCTATGGCCATTTGCTACTTTGGGATGGCCAGATAATACTGATTTAGTTAAAAAGTATTATCCTAATCAGTGTTTAGTAACTGGTTATGATATTATACCTTTTTGGGTTAATAGAATGACTTTTCAAGGCGAGAAATTGCTTGGGAAAAGACCGTTTGAACATTGCTTAATACATGGCTTAATAAGGGATAAACAGGGGAGAAAGTTTAGTAAGAGTTTAGGTAATGGTATTGATCCATTTGATATGGTAAAAGAATATGGTGCTGATGCATTAAGATATTATTTGGCAACTGATGTGGCACCAGGAACTGATATGAGATTTGATGAAGAGAAAATTAAATCAACATGGAATTATATAAATAAAATTTGGAATGCCTCAAGATTTGCTTTAATGAATGAAAAAACATTGCATAACGTAAAAAAATTTATGGATAAATTTCAATTTAATAATGCCGGAGCAGCTATATACGATTTTTCTTGGAATTATTTCTGTGATTATTATATAGAGATGGCTAAGTATTCTTTGGATGATCCAGCAACACAAAGTACTCTATGTTATGTATTAACAGGTATTTTGAAGATGTTACATCCTTTTATGCCGTATGTAACAGAAGAAATATATGGTAAATTACCAGTAAAAGAAGCGGCTTCAATAATGATTTCCGATTATCCTAAATATAGTAAAAAATATATATTTGAAATAGAAGAAAAAGCTATGGACGATGCTGTAGATTTTATTAAGAAGTTTAGAAATATTAAAGCGGAAAATAATATTACTAAGGAAATGAAAGTGTTATTTGATACTGAGGACGATAATGAATTAATAGTTAAAATGTTAAAGCTAGAAGATAATTTAGTTAAAGAACCTTTAGGAATTAAAGCTTATAAAGTTTTTTCTGCTAATGTTCAAGCGAGAATCTTCTTTGAGAAGATAGAGACAGAGGCTGATAAATTAGCTAAAGAAGCTGAAATTAAAATGATAAAGGCTTCTATTGAAAGAAGAGAAAAGTTACTTTCTAATGAAAACTATGTCAATAAAGCCCCTGCTAATATTGTTGAAATGGATCGTAAAAAATTAGAAGAAGAAAAGAAAAAATTAGAAGAATTAATGAAGTAGGATAAGTAAGGACTGCCGAGAAATATTTCTCAGTAGTCTTTTTTAAAGTGTGATATAATTTTGGTGTATGGTTAATTCTTTAATATAGGATTATTTAGGGATTAGTTAATAAAGGGATGATAGATAATGGAAAAAATAATAATGTTAGGAACAGGTCATGGTAGAGTAATAGATTTATATAATACTTGTTTTTTATTACAAAATGGTGAAGATAGATTACTTGTTGATACTGGTGGTAGTATTCGTATAGTTGAGAATTTGGCAAAAATGGGCTATAAGTTGACGGATATTCATAATATATTTATTTCTCATTGTCATACTGATCATATTTTGGGATTATGTTGGTTTTTTAAACTGGTTTCTGTGTTTTATTACAAAACGGATTATAAAGAGAAAATTAATATATATGGTAATGAAGAAGTGGTTGAGGCGATTGATAAATTAATATCAGCAGTTTTTCCAAAATTATTACAAGATATTGTAAAAAAGAATATAGTTATACATGTTTTAAAAGGTGAAGAGACTATTGATATTGCTGGTGAGAAGATTACCTTCTTTGATGCTTTGGCAAAAGGGAACTCTCTTTATGGCTTTGAAACTGTACTAACTAATGGCAAGAAATTAGTATTTTTAGGAGATGAAATATGTAACCAGTCTTTGTATAATAGAATTAAAGATGCGGATTATGTAATGCATGAAGCTTTTTGTATGGATTCAGAAGAGGGTGTTCCGCAAGTAGTTAAAGAACATCATTCTACAGTAAAATCTGTTTGTGAGGCGATGGAGCCATTAAATATTAAAAATTTAATAATATATCATACGGAAGATTCTCATAAAGATAAAAAAGAATTATATGAAAAAGAAGCAAAACAATATTTTAGCAATAATGTTATTGTTCCTAATGATTTAGAAATAATTGAAATAAAATAGAAGGTGATATAGTGAAAAGTAATTATTTTATTATTCATGGTAGTTTTGGTAGTCCCTGTAAGATGATTTCTAAAGCGGTATTGGAAGAAACGTTTAATGTTGGTCTTATGAAGCTTGAAAACAAGAGCCAGATTATTCTAAATTAATAGAAAATGTGGAGGAATCTGGCGAGGCTTAAAAATAGCATTAAACCATTCCGGTAGAATTCTTTGACAAATAGGAAGATTTGTTGTTTAATTGTAATTAGAAAAACGAGGAACAAGAAGAGTAGAATAGTTAGTAGCTATTAGAGATGAAGGGTCACCGACTGAAAGCCTTTCTTAGCGAAGAGTATTTGAAGGTAGCTTGGGAGTTGTATATCTGAAGCAGTAGTAGGATATAATGTTTATCGCATTAAGATATTAAGAAGTAATTAAGGTGGTACCACGAGTAATTCGTCCTTTGGGATGAATTACTTTTTTATTTTAGGAGATGATTGTATGAAATTAATATTTAAGGGTGATTATTTACGAGTCTGACATTTTAAATAATAAATAATATGAAGGAGAGATTAAAATGTTAGATAAAAAATATAATTTTATGGAAAAAGAAGAAAAGTGGTTAAAATATTGGGAAGATAATAAGATTTATGAATTTAAAAGAGATGATAGAAAAGTATATTCGATAGATACTCCACCTCCAACTGTTAATGGGAAAATACATATTGGACATCTTTTTTCTTATTCACAAGCGGAAATGATTGCTAGATATAAAAGATTAAGGGGATTTAATGTTTTTTATCCGTTTGGTTTTGACGATAATGGATTGCCTAGTGAAAGACTAGTTGAAAGAGAAATTGGGAAGAAAGCTCATGAAATTGGTAGAGAGGAGTTTTCTAAACTTTGTTATGATACTACCACAAAATATGAAAGAGAATTTAAAAAGCTCTTTAAAAGAGTAGGTTTTAGTGCAAAGGTAGATGGAGCATATAAAACTGTTAGTGCCCAAAGTAGTAAGATTAGTCAATTGTCGTTTTTGGAATTGGTAAAAAAAGGTCATTCTTATCATAAAGAAGCACCGGCCTTATGGTGTAATGAATGTTTAACATCTATTGCTCAAGCTGAATTAGAAACTAAGACTATAAAAACAACATTTAATTATTTAGATTATGAAACAACCGATGGAGAAAGATTTACTATTGCTACTACTAGACCAGAATTGATACCTGCTATAGTATGTGTTTTTGTTAATCCATTAGATGAAAAACATAAACATTTAATTGGGAAAGCAGCTCATATACCAGTTATTGATGAAGAGGTTCCAATACTTGCTGATGATAAAGTAGCAATGGATAAAGGAACTGGAATAGTTATGTGCTGTACATTTGGCGATCAAACAGATATTGAATGGTGGAAAAAATATAATTTACCTTTAAAAAAGATATTTACTGATGATGGTCATATAGAGGATTCAGTTAAAAATTATAGTGGTTTAACTATTAAACAAGCACGTAAGAAGATTATTGAAGATTTTGAATCAGCTGGTTATTTAGTAAAAGTAGAGGATTTAGAACATGAAGTACAAACTCATGAAAGATGTGGTACAGAAGTAGAATATTCAGTTATGAACCAGTGGTTTATTGATATTATGAATCATAAAGAAGATTTTTTGAAAATTGGTAAAGAAATCAAATGGTATCCTAAATATATGCATAATAGGTATGAGGAATGGGTTAATAATGTAGCTTGGGATTGGTGTATCTCTAGACAAAGATATTTTGGTGTACCTTTTCCGGTATGGTATTGTAAAGATTGTAATGAAGTTATTTTAGCAGATAAAAAAGATTTACCAGTTAATCCTCTTACTGATAAACCTAATGTAAAAAAATGTCCTAATTGTGGAGGAAAAGAATTTGTACCTGAAACAGATGTAATGGATACATGGCAGACCTCTTCAATTACACCATTGATTAATATGAATTATGGAGAAAAGGATAATTATGAAGATATGCTTAAGCCGATGAGTTTAAGATGTAATGCTCATGATATAATTCGTACTTGGGATTTCTATAGTATAGTTAAAGGATTCTATAATTTTGGGGAAAAGCCATGGGAAAATGTAATGGTATCAGGATTTGTTATGGCTAATAAAGGAGAAAAGATAAGTAAGAGTAAAAGTAATTCTAAAACCGAACCTTTTGAACTATTAGAACAATATGGAGCAGATGTTGTAAGATATTGGGCTGGTTCTGGTAAATTAGGTACAGATATAATATTTAATGATGAAACTTTCTTAAGAGGAAAAAAATTAATTAATAAGATTTGGAATGTTGCTAAATTTATTGAAATGCATTTAGAAGATTATAAAGATAAAGAATTTTCTAATTATGAATATATTGATAAATGGATCTTAGCTAAATATCAAGAGATGGAAGCGGGATATTTAAAATATTTAGATGATTATGAAGTTGGATTAGCTTTAAATACTCTAGAAAAATTCTTTTGGAATTTTTGTGATAACTA
>CADCFX010000019.1:5397-33847 GCA_902800945.1 uncultured Erysipelotrichaceae bacterium
TTTTCTTCCCATTTATTACTGAAGAAATATATCAAGAATTATATCATGATAAAGAATCAATTCATTTAACTGAAATAAAACCATTAGAATTTGATTTTGCTAAAGAAATGAAACTAGGAGATAGTATTATTGAAATAATTAGTGCAGCTAGAGGTGAGAAAACTAATAATAGTGCTTCTTTAAAAACGCCAATTAAACTATTAGATTTATCTTTAAGTATTGATTTAAAAGTGGCAATAAACGCTGCGATTAATGATTTTAAGGCCACTTTGTTTATAGAAAAGTTAAATATTAAAGATTGTGATGAAGGTTATAAGATTAATAGTATTGAATTAAATTTAGGTAATGAAGAATAAAAAAAATATTATAATTCTTTGACAAACGAAAAAAAATGTTGTTTAATTGTAATTAGAAAAACGAGGAACAAGAGAGTAGAATGGTTAGTAGCTATTAGAGATGAAGGGTCACCGACTGAAAGCCCTTCTTAGTGAAGAGTATTTGAACATGGCTTGGGAGTTGTATATCTGAAGTAGTAGTAAGATATGATGTTTATCGCATTAAGATATTAAGAAGTAATTAAGGTGGTACCACGAGTAATTCGTCCTTTGGGATGGATTACTTTTTTATTTCTAAGTATTATTTGGGACTCGTTAGAAGAAAGGAATGATATTTATGAAAAAAGATATTTTTATTGGTGGAGCATGGCCTTATGCAAATTATTATTTACATGTTGGTCATTTAGCTTCATTGTTGCCGGGCGATGTATTAGCTAAATATTATAGAGGTAAAGGGGATAATGTAATATATGTGTCTGGTTCGGATTGTCATGGTACTCCTATAACGGAGAGGGCTAGAAAGGAAGGAAAATCTCCTAAAGAAATAGCTGGTTTTTATCATGATGAATTCGTTAAGACCTTTACTAATTTAGGCTTTGAATATGATTTATATACTAATACTATGACTGATTATCATAGTAAATATGTTCAAAAGCAATTCTTAAGATTGAAAGAAAACGGATGGATATATGAGAAAGATGAACCGGCAGTCTTTTGTGAAAAGTGTAATAAGTTCTTGTCTGATAGAGAAATTGTAGGTAAATGCCCTAAATGTGGTGGTGTTAGTACTGGCGATCAATGTGATGAGTGTTTAGCATCTTTGGATAGTGAAGAGGTGTTGGATAAGCATTGTAAAATATGTGGTTCTGAAACAGTTACTAGAGGTAACAAGCATTTATACTTTAAACTTACAGCGTTTGAAGACGAATTACAGGATTTAATAAAAAACAATAGCAGTTTATGGCGAAAAAACGCTATTGGTGAAGCACAAAAATATATTGATACCGGTCTTAGAGATAGAGCTGCTACTAGACAATTGGATTGGGGTATTCCAGTTCCGGTAGATGGATTTGAAGATAAAAGAATATATGTATGGATAGAAGCTGTAATGGGATACTTATCAGCTGGACAAAGAGTAGCTGATGATAGAAAGATAGATTTCGATAAGTTCTTATCTAATGATAATAAGAATTTAAGAACCTATTATGTACATGGAAAAGATAATATTCCGTTCCATACAACTATTTTTCCAGCTTTAGTTTCGGGATTACAATACAATTATCGTTTACCTGATTATATTGTTTCATCTGCTTTTGTTAATTTAAATGATGAAAAAATAAGTAAAAGTAAAGGAACTTTATTAACCGCTAATGAATTGTTAGAAAGATTTCCTAAAGATACATTGAGATTCTATTTTACTTTTTTTGGCCCGGAAACACATGATACTAATTGTTCTGTAGAAGAGATGATTCAATGCCATAATAAGTATTTAGTTGGTCAATTGGGTAACTTTGTTAATAGAAATTTAGGATTTATTAATAAAAAGTTTGATGGTGTAATTACTGAAGGTATAATAGATGAAGAGATTAGAAAAATAACAAAGAATGTATATGATACAGTTGGGGATGCTATTGAAAGAGGGGAGTTTAGAAATGCTCTTTCGCAAATACTTGACTATATATCAAGTGCAAATAAGTATTATGATGCTAATGAGCCTTGGGTAAAAGTTAAGAATGAAGATTTAACAGAATTCAATAATATAACTTATACTTGTGTATATATGATGGCTAATATTGCTAACTTAATTAAACCTTTTATGCCTGATGCTTCAGATAAAATTAAAGATATGTTATCTTTTGCCGATTATAAATGGGAAGAAGAAGTAATTAATGGTGACATAAATATTAATAATTATGGTATAATATATGAAAGAATTGATTAATTGGGAGGATTGTTTATGGTTAAAGATTATTCTATTCAAGGAAACTTAGATTATGCAAACTTTAAAAAATATGAAGTACCTGAGGATTTGCAAAATAACGAAGTTTTTAATCGGTGCTTTCTTAGTTGGTTGGACGATTTGCATAAATATTATAAATTGATTATTAGGGTTGAAGATGGTAAGAAGTTTTCCGCAGTTGCTTTTCCTAAGGGAGATGATATTTCTGCTGCTTCTGGTAGTAAATCTGAAGGTATAGAAGTTGAATTAACTGCTAATGGTGGGTTTGCGGTTACTAAAACTATTGGTACTATCACCCATACTGAGGAGTTGTTAATAAAAAATCCAAATCTTGTTCGTACTGTCCCAGCTATAGGTTCTTCTCGAACTATTATGGATGCTGTATATCAACGTATTATTTATGATAGTGATGGAATCTGCCTTGCTAGTTCATCTTGTGTTGTTGGAAATTATTTGTTGAGCGAGAAAATCGATAATTATCAGGATTTTAATAATAAGTTGTTTAGTGCTTGGGTTAAACCTAGAGGATGGTATGATGATGCTAGGCCAATGCTAAATGATTATAGTCCGAATATGAGTGTTAGTGGTTCCGCACGTAACCTTGATGACTATGCTTTAGGGTCAACATATTCTTATCACACGTCTGGTTCTTTTTCTCAAGGAGATATGACTATTATGAGAGGACTAGTTGATAATACGCTAGTAGGGTTGGCGATCAGGAAGTTCTTACTGAAGCTGCCGAAAAAATTTTCCCGGGTCTTACTATTGAGCAAGTAGAAAGAAGACTTACAGAAGAATTCTTTGACAGTTTAAAGGGTTCAAATGTAGAAAAGTATCATAAAGATGCTTTTAGTGCATTGCATAAAAAGGGTGTTGAATTGGGAGTTATTTCTTCTGGGTTTGGTATGTCTGGACAAGGGGATTAATCTTATATGATTGCAAAAAAATAAACAATGTAAGTTGTTTATTTTTTTTGTTTTATCTTTTTCTACTGGTTTATTAGGCTTTAATGACTCTTTTATTTCGTTTACTCTTTTGTACATCATTAAGAATAGAATTGAACTATCAGCTATTAATCGTGCAATAATATTATCAAAAATAAGTATTAATAAGAATAATAAGAAGTTTTGGCCTATTATACTTAATGAGAAGATAGTTATGATTATTGCTGAAAATAAATAAATAAATAGTTTTAATAAAAAACTCTAAAATCATAGTTTTGAATGATAGAAAATCATATAATTTTTTAGTAAATCCATTATAATTATCTTCTTTTTTCTTGCAATTATTATATCTTTATAAAAAAAATATAGAAACGGTTTTTCTATATTTTATGACCACATTTAGTGCAATAATTTTCTCCATTAATTGGATTGCCACAATTGATGCAAAAGTTGTTTGGGCTAGTTATATTATTGGTTGTTGGCATTGGTTGGTTGTTTGGTAATGGTGGGATAGTTTCGTTTGGTGTTAGTTGATTATTAAAATAGAACGGTTGATTTTGGTTAGCTACTTTATTTATTAATCTAATTGATTTTATTAATAGGTAGATATAAAAAGCAAGCCATAGAAGAACCATTTTACTCATTATTAAATAATCGTATAAAGTATGAGCGATTACTGGATATAATAAGCTTAATCTGTTATATTTTTTTTGTTCTATGTTTCCTCTTATTTCGTTGAATTTTGTATAACATAAGTAATAACCCATTATTATTCCAAAGCAGGTGTGACCTGGAACGGAAGTGAATGCTCTCATAATTCCGACTGCTAAGCCGGATTTTCCGGTGTTAGTTACATAAAGAATATTTTCTAAACAGGCGAATCCTAGGGATACGAAGGTGCAATAAACTATAGCGTCATAGTATTCATCGAATTTGTTGGTATTATAAATGCCTTTTTTAATAGAAAACCATTTTACAAATTCTTCTATTAGACCAATACCTATAAAAGTATATATAAACAAACTTATAGGATCCATTAGTCTTTCGTCTCCGACAAAGATTGTTACTATTATTTCTAGTATTGCTGCTGGTATGGTACTTATCATTCCGAAGATAAATATTTTTAATAAAGAACCAAAAGATTCTTTGTGAGGGTCTTTCTTGTATACATATAGTAAAAGTATTAATACAGGGATGATTGCTAATACTAATAGTTCTTGATCTGCCTTCATATTATCACCAACTATTATTTTAAACTTTCGTAGTTATTGTGTCAATTGAATGGGTTTGTGTTTACATATAAAGGATTGAATGGTATATAATATTTTTTTATAAGAAGGGGTGGATTAATTATTGGGTTATATGATTAAGGAGTATCCTAAAGAGGAACTGCCAAGGGAAAGGTTAATGAAATATGGTGCTAAAGCATTAAGTAATGAAGAGTTATTAAGTATTATTCTTAGGACTGGAACAAAGAATAAAAGTGTTAAAGAATTAAGTCTTGAATTATTGAAAGAACATGAGTTGAAAAGTTTGGTTAATATTAATTATAATACTTTGTCTGATTTTAAAGGAATTGGCTCTGTTAAGGCGGTGACTTTGTTAGCTGCTATAGAATTGGGTAAAAGAGTATTTTTAGATGGTAGAGATATTACCTGTTTAAGATGTAGTGAGGATGTATATAACTATGTCAGATATGAAATGGAAGATAAGTTACAAGAACGGTTTATGATTATTTGTTTGGATGCTAGAAAAAATGTTTTGTTGAGTAGGGTTTTGTTTATAGGTACTGTGGATAGTTCTGATATATTTGCAAGAGATATATTTAGAGAAGGGGTTAGATGTAATGCTTCGAGTATTATTCTTGTACATAATCATCCTGCCGGCAGTGTTAAACCGTCTAAGGAGGATTTGTTTCTAACTAATAATCTAATAAGGATAGGGAAAATAATTGGCATTAGAATAATAGATCATCTTATAATTGGAGATAATAATTATTATAGTTTCTTAAGCGAATATAAAGATATATTTTGTTAATTTATGAAATAGTGTTATAATGTAGCCGTTTTAAATTGATTAAGAAAGGGGACACTTTATGGTAGAAATAGAAGAAAGACTTATTAATAAGGTTTTAGAAAGACAAAAAAGCTTGAATGATTTGGCTTTTAGAGTTTTAAATAGTTATTTTTATCCGCTTTTTTTAAAAGGACACTACGATGACTTGTTAGAAATGGATGTTGAAGGGGTTGTTGATGAATATAATGTTAGCTGTGAAAATGGGGATTTTTCAGCATTATATAGTGAAGAAGCCGATGCTCTTTTGACAAAGATGAAAGGTTTATTACCTACATATGTTAGTAGTCAGTTTAATGATGTTGAAGAACTACTTAAATTATGGGATTATTTTGTAAACGTGGTTAAGTATAAGAAAAGAAAAGGAATTTATAATAGTCGCGAATTGTTTTTGGAGGATAGATTTTTTTCTAATGAAAAAAATCGTTTAACTTATCGCGAAATATTTAGAGCTTTTAGGAGTGCTAAGAAGTTTAATGATGATCTTTATATAAAAAGTGTAGAGTTAAGATTATTTTGGCAAAGAAATTATAATCTTGTTGAACAAATAGAAACAAGAAGAAGGTTGAACTCAGTGATGAAGAGGAATTCTATCAATTCCCAATTGTTTGGAGAAGCCCTAAGTAATACTGGTACTAATGATGGTCTGGTGGGCGTATATAATTCTAATGGTGTTTATAACGCTGCTGGGGAGATAAGGGTAAATATACCATTATCAGAAATAGTTGGTTCTTTTTGTAAAAATGATGCTGATTATTTGCAATACTCACTTTCTGATGAAACGTTGAATGAAAAAGGTTTTATTCTTTGGGGGGATTATTTTAAGATAGTTAGCTTAAAAGAATTGTTGGATAATAGTATTGATCCTGAAAGAGTTGGATGGCAACCTTTATCAATATATTACAATCCTTCTTGTCCTTTTTTTGAATTTTTATTTAGTGAAGGGTCAGTACTTAAGGCTGCCGAGGATGCTCTAATTCTTAAGATGAAATAGAGTTTTCTTTATTAAGTGTTTGACTTGTTGACTATTCTTTGTTATAATCTATGTTGTTTTAAAGAGCTTTCTTTAAAAACCGCACTAAAAAGGTTAGAAGATTCTTGGGGAACACCTTGAGGGCGCGTCTTAAATTTATAAGGAGGTATGAAGATGAAAGCTATATTTGTTACTGGTGGAAAGCAATATTATGTTTCTGAAGGCGATGTAATCTATGTAGAAAAGATTGATGCTGAAGAAGGTAAAGAAGTTACTTTTGACGAAGTTTTATATGTAGATGGAGTAACTGGTACACCAACAGTTAAAGGAGCTAAGGTTGTTTGTTCTGTAGATAAACATGGTAAACAAAAGAAAATTACTGTATTTAAATATAGACCAAAGAAGAAGTATCGTAAGACTCAAGGTCATAGACAACCATATACTAAGTTAACTGTTAAGAAAATTGTTAAATAGTTATGATAAAAGTAATTGTAAAAAATAAAGATGGTATTGAGAATGTTCTTGTAAAGGGACATGCTGATTATGAAGATTATGGTAAAGATATTGTATGTGCTGCTGTGAGCAGTATTACAATAACTGCTTGTAATTCGATATTGGCTTTGGAAGATACTATTAATTGTAAAGAGAATTCCGGTTTGTTAGAAATTAGAATTCTGAAGAAAACGGATATAAATCAAAAAGTTCTTGGCAATATGGTTAGTATGTTGGAAGAACTAAAAGAGCAGTATCCAAAAAATATTGAGATTAGAAGTGAGGAATAGAATATGCAAAGATTAAATTTAAATATCCAATTATTTGCACACGTTAAAGCTCAAGGTTCTACTCAAAATGGTCGTGATTCGGCTGGTCGTAGATTAGGTGCTAAGGTTTCTGATGGACAAACTGTTACTGCTGGAAGCATCTTATATCGTCAAAGAGGAACTAAGATTTATGCAGGTACAAATGTTGGAATGGGAAAAGATCATACTTTATTTGCTAAGATTTCAGGCGTTGTTAAGTTTGAAAGATTAGGAAGAGATAAAAAGAAAGTAAGCGTTTATGAAGCTTAATAAAAGACCTATTTAATAGGTCTTTTATTTATGATATAATTATTTGGTAGAAAAAGATGGTGATTTATATGTATGGAGATTAGGTAAAGATAAAAAGAAAGTTAGTGTTTATGAAGCTTAATAAAAGATCTATTTAACAGGTCTTTTATTTATGATATAATGATTTGATAGAAAAAGACGGTGATTTATATGTATGTAGATGAAGTAGTTATAGAGTTGATCGCAGGTAATGGTGGGGATGGATGTACATCTTTTAGAAGAGAAAAGTTTATTCCTTTAGGTGGACCTAATGGTGGAAATGGTGGAAGAGGATCAAATATAATATTTGAAGTTGATAAGGGCTTGAAGACTTTGATTGATTTGAAGTATAAGAAGCAAATTAAGGGAAATAAAGGCGTTAACGGAAAAGGTTCTAATAAACATGGCGCTAATGCTAAAGATGTTGTAATTAAAGTTCCAGAAGGAACAACTGTTATTGATTATGATACAGGGTTAGTTATTTGTGATTTGATAGAAGATAAGGAAAGGTATACTATTTGTCATGGGGGACGTGGGGGACGTGGTAATAAAGCTTTTGCCACTCAAGAAGAGCCTGCACCAAAAATGAGTGAATATGGTGAACCTGGGGAGATTAAAAAAGTAAAATGTGAAGTAAAAGTTATTGCGGATGCCGGATTAATAGGAATGCCATCGGTTGGTAAAAGTACTATCCTGTCTTTAATAAGTAATGCGTCTCCTAAAATAGCCGCTTATCATTTTACTACTTTGGCTCCAAATTTGGGAGTTGTTAATTTAAAGGACGGGCGTAAATTTGTTATGGCTGATTTGCCTGGTTTAATTGAAGGAGCTTCTGAAGGAGCTGGACTTGGAGAAAGATTTTTAAAACATGCAATGCGTACGAAAGTAGTTGTTCATGTTTTAGATATGGGTTCATTTGAAGGAAGAAGTCCGATTGATGATTATAAGCAAATTAGAAAAGAATTGGAAAAATATGACCAAAAGTTAGCAAGGAAGCCGGAAATAGTTATAGCTAATAAAATGGATTTACCTAAAGCTGATATTAATTTAAAAAACTTTAAAAAGAAGTATCCTAAATTGGATGTTGTTGAAATAAGTGCGTTAAATAATAAGGGACTTGATAATATGATGGTTAGAATAGCTGATTTGATAGATAATACTGAATTAGAACCATTATATGAAGAAACAAAATATGAAAGCCATATAATATATAAGTTTAAAAATGAAAAGCCTTATACTATTACGAGGGATTCTGAAGGGGTTTGGATTATTAAAGGGGCAGAGATTGAAAAACTTCTTAGAATGACTAAGTTTCAAGAGGATGAAAGTGTATTAAGATTTGGACGAAAACTAAGAGGTATGGGGGTTGAAGATGAGCTAGAAAATTTGGGGGCTAAACGAGGCGATGATGTTCAGATATTAGATTATATGTTTACATTTAAGGAATAGTAGTAATTTTTTAAATATATTTCAGAAAGAGTTTTGCGAGAGCAAACTCTTTTTGTATTAATATATGAATAAATTATGTTATACTAGTTGTTGTGATGATGATGAAAAGAATTGTGTTTATAATGGTTGCAATTGTAACTTTATTTCTGACAGAAGTAAAAGCTTATAATAAGAGTGTGATTGATATAACTAAGTTAACTATGAGTGATTCAATCGAATACTTGGATAAAAGAGTTATTACTTCTGAAGAGTTGGTTAATCTATATTTGGATAGAATTAATTCTTATAATGATGATTTTAAGGCGTTGATAACCATTAATCCTAATATAGTTGAAGAAGCTAAATATTCTGATCAATTAAGGAATGAGGGAAATAGTAGAGGAATATTAGAAGGGATTCCTATAATAGTTAAAGATAATATTGATGTTAAAGGTATGCCTACAACGGCGGGATCTAAGGCTTTAGCCGATAATTATCCTAATGACGATGCGGAAGTGGTTAGAAGGTTAAAAGCTGAGGGGGCTTTAATAATTGCTAAAGCTAATATGAGTGAATTTGCTTTTTCTGCTAAAGATAGTTATAGTTCTTATGGTTATGTTAGTAATGCTTTTAAACTTGGTTATACTTCCTATGGTAGTAGTGGAGGAAGTGCAGTTGGTGTTGCATTAAATTTTGCTAGTGCTGCATTGGGCACTGATACTAACTCTTCGGTTAGATTGCCGGCATCAGGAGCAGGACTTGTCGGTTTACGTCCTACGACTGGTAAAATTCCTAATGATGGTATAATTAATTATGATATTAATCGGGATACGGTAGGAATTATTAGTAAAAGTGTGTTAGATAATAGAATACTATGGGGAGTTATTTCTGGGGAAAAATATGAATTAATAGATCAAGATAATCAAGTCCTGAGAATAGGTGTACCAAGGAGTTTTTATGAAGGAACAGAAAAAACGAACCTTAAACAAAATAAAGTAACAAATTCTTTTATAAAAGAAATGTTAGATGTAGAAATAAGTAAATTGGTAGATGAGCAGATTGAATTGGTTTATTTAGATGATGTTTATAATAATTATTTTGCTAGGTTAAATAATATTTCGATTTCTGGGTATACAATGTGTAAAGCCTTTAATTCTTATATAAATGGTACAACTGGAACCATTAGGAGTTTTGGGCAATTGACTAAGAGCAAGGGGAAAGTATCTAATTTAAACGGATATAATAAATCTTGTAATTATAGTGATAGGAATTATAATAAAACGCTTGGTAATTTAGCTTTGGCTAAACAATATATTGAAAATATATATAATCAATATAATCTGGATTTTATGATTTATCCTACTACCAAAAATGAAATATATGCCAAAGGTAATAATAGTGAATTGATTAATATAAGTGGAACTATGGCTTCTGTGGTTGGCTATCCTAGTATTACTGTTCCTTTAGGATATTATGCCGATATGCCTTATGGCATTGAAATTATGGGAAGAGATAATAAAGAATCTCAACTATATAATATGGCTTCTATTATTGAAAAGCATAATAGTCTTATTAATAGTCATGAGACGGCCGCTCCGAAATTGTATGAAGTTCCTGAAGAAATTGGTAATTTAGTTAATATGTATATTGATAATAAAAGTGATGATAATTGGACCGATAGTGTTCAAGAGTATTTCAGAAATTATAATAATATTGAAGATGAGAAAAAAATATACTTGGATTTAGTTAGGGAAAAAGAGTTGGAAAGTAATAGTGAGGAAAAGATTATAAAGAAGATTAATAATGAGTCCTTGGTTTCTGACTTGTATGTTTATTTCTTTATTATATTGGGTAGCATGGGAATCTTTCTTTATGTGCCAAAAATAACGATGAGAAAGATTAAAAAAATATAAGTAAATAATATTTATGGAGGATTGATGATGAAGAAATATGATGTAATTATAATAGGCGCTGGACCTGGTGGTATTTTTAGTGCTTATGAGTTGATGATAAAGAATTCTAAATTGAAAATAGCTGTATTTGAAGCAGGGAAGGAGCTTAGTAAAAGATATTGTCCTTTAGCTGATAACAAGGTGAAAGAGTGTATTAATTGTAAGAGTTGTTCAATTATGAGTGGTTTTGGTGGTGCTGGAGCTCATTCTGATGGAAAATATAATATTACTAATGATTTTGGTGGTACTTTATATGAACATATTGGTGCTAAAGAAGCTATAGATTTGATGAATTATGTTGACGAAATAAATATGAAAAATGGTGGTGAAGGGACTAAACTTTATTCAACTGCTGGTACAAAGTTAAAGAAGCTTTGTTTGCAAAACAAGTTAAAATTATTAGATGCATCTGTTAGGCATCTAGGAACTGATAAGAACTATACGGTTTTGGAAAACTTATATCAACAAATGAAAGACAGAATTGATTTCTATTTTGAAACACCTGTTGATACTATTGATATAGAAAATGATCGGTATGTAATTGTTACGAAAAAAGAATCTTATACTGCTTCAAATTGTATTGTTTCTGTTGGGAGAAGTGGAAGTAAATGGATGGAAAATGTATGTAAGAAACTGAAGATTAATACTCTTTCTAACAGAGTAGATATTGGAGTAAGAGTTGAATTGCCGCATGTTATTTTTTCCGATTTAACTGATGAATTGTATGAGAGTAAAATTGTATATAAAACCGAAAGATATGAGGATAATGTGAGAACTTTTTGTATGAATCCACATGGTATAGTGGTAACTGAGAATACAAATGGAATTGTAACTGTTAATGGTCATAGTTACGAAGATGAAGATAAACATACTGATAATACTAATTTTGCTTTACTTGTTGCTAAGCATTTTTCAGAACCGTTTAAAGATAGTAATGGTTATGGAGAAAGTATTGCTAGACTTTCTAATATGCTGGGCGGAGGAGTTATTGTTCAGCGCTTTGGTGATTTGATTAGAGGGAGAAGAAGTACAGAAGGAAGGATCAAGGAGGGGATAGTTGTTCCGACCTTGAACGCCACTCCAGGTGATCTTAGTTTGGTATTACCGAAGAGGGTTTTGGATGATATTATAGAAATGGTTTATGCCTTGGATAAAATGGCTCCTGGCACTGCAAATGATGATACATTGCTATATGGTGTAGAAGTTAAATTTTATAATATGGAAGTGGATATTGATAATAATCTTGAGACAAAATATAAGGGACTTTATGTTATTGGTGATGGAAGTGGTGTGACGCATTCATTATCGCATGCCTCTGCAAGTGGGGTTTATGTTGCAAGAAAGATAATAGGAGACAAATAAGAAATTTTGTCTCTCTTTTTTTAGTTGGTAATGCGTTGCATTATTCTTGTATTTATTTTATAATTATATATAGTAGGAAGTGTGTACTTATGAAGATAAAAAGAGGGGTAAGTATTTGCTTGTTTTCTCCTAAAGGTGGTGTAGGAAAAACAATCAATGCCATTAATATAGCTGGTATTTTCAAGCTTTTAGAAAAAAAAGTATTAATAATAGACTTTGATATTTATAGTGGTGATATCGCTGTTTGTTTAAATAAGAGGGTAAAAAAAGACCTTTATGATCTTTCTTTTGATTTGGATGGCAGATTGTTTAATAGTATTAAAGATTATGTTACTAAGGTTGATGAAAATATTGATTTTTTAGCCGCTCCTATTGATCCTAGATTGGCTAATAAATTTAATGCTAGCAATATAGTAGATGTTATTAATTATGGTATGGCTGAATATGATGTTGTAATTATTGATACGAATCATGCTTTAAATGAAATATCATTATCAGTTCTACAGAGTGTTGATTTTATTTACTTATTTGCTAAGAATGATCCATTAGATATTAAAGGATTAAAAAATATTGTTACTTTATTGGATGAAAATGAATATGATAATTATAGAATTGTTTTAAATAATAGCAGAGATCCTTTTAAGCATTATTTTACACTGTTTGATTTAAAAAAGATTTTGAATCATGATATAGATTATACTTTGTCTGAAGAGTTATATCTTAAAGATATGGATAAATATATTATGGAAGGAATTATTGTGACTTTAGATAAGCACTTCCCGGATTACTTTTTTAAGGATTATAAGACTTATTTGACTATGGCTACTGATGTGTTTGGGGGTGATGAAAATGAGTAAAAGTTTGTTATCAGCCTTTAATATAGATATAAGAAAAAGTAGAGGAATTAATAAGAAAGATTATGATGTGTTTACTAATAAGGATTTGTTGGATAGATTTAGAATTAGTATTCTTGAAAATTTAAGTGATAGAGTTGATGTTGATAATTTAGATAAAGATGCTCTTATAGAAGAAGTTAAAGTAGCTTTGGAAGGGTATGAAGTTAGTAATGAGGAAAGGCTTTATCTTTATAATCTTATAGATAATGAAATAAATGGATATGGGCCTCTAACAGAGTTGTTAGCTGCTAAAGATATTGATGAAATAATGGTCAATGGATGTGACGAGGTGTATGTTGAGAGCAATGGAAGATTAATAAAAGATAATAATGTTTCTTTTATTAATGATAAACATATTATTAGAGTTGTACAAAGCCTAATAAGTGAAACGGGAAAAGTTATTGATGTTAATAATCCGATGGTAGATGCTATATTGCCCGATGGCAGTAGAGTAAATGCAATTGTTCCTCCTATATCATTACATCCTACGATTACCATAAGAAAATTCAAACAGAATTTAGTTGATATGAATACTTTGATTGGGAATGGGACTTTGACTCCATATATGGCTGAGTTTTTGTGTGCAGCGATGCAAGCTAAACTCAATATTATAATAAGTGGGGGAACTTCTTGTGGGAAGACGTCTCTTCTTAATACTTTAAGTAACTATATTAAAGAAGAAGATAGGACGATTACTATTGAGGATTCTAGAGAACTTAGTTTGAGAAATGGACATGTAGTTTCTTTGGAAACTAAAAATGATATATATGGTGATAATGATATTACTATTAGAGAATTGGTTCGTAATGCTCTTAGGATGAGACCAGATCGAATAATTATTGGAGAAATAAGGGGGGAAGAAGCTTTTGATTTGTTACAAGCGATGAATACTGGTTGTAATGGGTCAATGACAACTATGCATGCTAATTCTCCTAAAGACGCTTTGAACAGATTGGAAACAATGGTCTTAATGAGTGGTTTTGATGTACCTATTAAAAATTTAAGAGAATATATAGATAGCGCTATAGATGTTATTGTTCATATGGAAAGAATGCCAGATGGCAAAAGAAAAATAGTATCTATTTCAGAAGTGGATGGTATTCAGGATAATGAGTTGATAATTAATAATATTTTCGATTTTAAGATTGATAAGGTGTTAGATGATGGAACGATAGAAGGAAAATTCACTTTAAATAAAAGAATCCCAAATGTTTTAAAGGAAATGAATAGAAAAGGTATCAGAGTAGTCGATTATATGTTTAAAAAGAATAAGTAGGTGAGTCATATGGAAGAATATAAAATGATATTTCAAGTTATAGCATTTATATTTATTCTTGTTTTAGTTTATTATGTTTATAGATTTATTATTTATTCTTATAGAAATAATCGACTTAGTTCTTATACTATAAAGAATAAAGCAAAAGATCCTGTTTTTGGTTTTGTTGATAGTATAGCCCGGAAATTGATGAAGATAGATTGTTATAAGAACAAGTCTAAAAAATACGAAAAGTATTTAAGGAGCAATAGTAGGTATAATGGATTTCATATCTTTGCTTTTAAATTTATTACAGGCGCTTTATTATCTATAATCTATGTTTTTGATTGTGTTTTGTATAAACTTAATCTTAATTTGTTAATTATGGCTATTATGTATATATTTGGTTATTGCGTTATTGATATTATTCTAAATATAGAATATAGTAATAAAGTATTTAAGATGGATAACAATATAACTAAGGTAATGATTATTATGAATAATAATTATAAGGTAAGTAAAAATCATAAAGAAGTTATGGAAAGAGTTGTTGAAGAAATTGATGAGCCTTTAAAGGGCGAATTTGTGAAAGTAAGAAAAGATTTGAACCATGGTATTGATATAAGCAATGCGTTATTTAGGATGTATGAAAGAACAAAAATAGATAAAATATTATATATTTCAGAGTTGTTGGGATTAAATGTTAAGTATGGAATTTCTATTGTAGATATTTGTGGTACTTTGGAAAAGAATATAGCTAAAAGGGAAAAGAGAGAAAATTATTTAATGAGATTAAATAATACTAATAAGCTGATAATTATTTTATTGGCTTTAATTCCTGTTTTTGTTATAGGTTTGTTAATCATTATGAACTATGATTTGATAATGGTATTAGCTAATAAGAAAACAGTTATTCTTATAGCGTTGGAAGTGTTTGTTTATTTCTTGTACTTGTTTGTAATGACTTCGATGATTAGAGGTGAATTATGAAAAAGTTGGCAAAAAAAATAAAATTGTTAGGTATTGACTATGATGCGAGAATTTTTAATGCTTTAAGATTATTATTTGCTTTAATCTTATTGCTATATTTTGTATTTAGTTTTGAGATGGGGTATATTATTGGCCCCATAGTTGCGTCGTTATTCTTTGTTTTGTGTGAATATATAGTAATTGATTTGCCGTTAAGAAAAAAGAATGTAGAAATAGAGAAGGAAGGAATTAGTTTTGTTTCGGCTTTATTACTTAATCTTAAGGGTGGAAAATCGATAAAAGTAAGTATTAAAAATAGTTCTAGGGTTATTCATGGAGATGTTAGTAATAAGTTTAATAAGGTATTGAATGATATAAAACTTGGTTTTACTATGGAAGAATCTTTAAAAGATTTAAGTGAAAGGCTACCTAGCGTTTATTTACAGAATATTGTTCTTATTTTAATAGAAAATGCAAAGTATGGTACAAAGATTTTAGATAGCATAGAGTGGCAGTTAGAAGCGATGGAAGAGCATTATGACAACATAGTAATAGGGCATAAGAAGATTCTTCCTATCAAACTATGCTTAAATACTTTGTTATTTCTTGGTTTTATGATTGGTATTCTTTTGTATTATACAAAGTAAGCCAAATATAGCTTCTGGTTATAACGGCAAAATTTTTATTATTTTATATTATCTGGTATAATACTTTTTTAAGAAAAAGGGAGTTTTATGGAAGAAAAGAAAATGAGTTTTTATGAACTTTTTTATATATTTATTTTTGGCTGCGTATTTGGTTATGTGGTAGAAGTGTTGTGGTCTTTTTATAGGCATCACATATTCATCAATCATACGGCATTAGTTATTGGCCCGTTTGATATTGTTTATGGTATTTCTGCTATGGTTTTAAGTTTAACTTTATATAAGTATAGGAATGGTAATTTTTTTAAATTATTGTTTAAAGCTTTTATTATTGGCACTGTCTTGGAGTACTTGTTTTCCTTAACAATGGAAAAGATTAGTGGCTTTGTTGCTTGGGATTATAGTAATTATTTTTTAAATATTAATGGAAGAGTTTGTTTAAGATATTCTATATTTTGGGGTTTATTAGGAGTTTTATGGATTAAATATGTTTATCCTATGGTGGAGTCTTTTATTAGTAAGTTTAATAAAGTAAAGGCTTCTTATTTGATGTATTTTTTAATAGTATTTATGATATTTGATGTTTTTTTGACTTTTGATGCTGTGGACAGAGCTAAAGAGTTTGAAAAAGGGAATCCTCCTAGAAGTCGATATGAGGAATATTTGGATAATCATTTTGGTGTAGAGTATTTAGATAATATGTATAATAATCGTTGGGGAAAAAAATAGAGATATAATTATTAATTTATATCTTTATTTTTTGTTTTTTGATATAATTATTTATAGTAGGTGATTATATGTACCATAGTAAAAGTGTCGATGAGGTAATTAGAGAGTTTGGTTCTTCAGGTGAAGGTCTTTCTAAGGAGGAAGCAGCGAAAAGGTTGAAAAGTGATGGACCAAATGAGTTGCCGCGCAAAAAGAGAAAGAGCGTTTTAAAGATTTTATTTGAGGAATTGTTTAATCCGATAGAAGTTATATTACTTGTTACTCTTTTATTATCTTTTGTAGTTGGCGAATATGTTGATTGTATTGCTCTTCTAATAATAATATTGGTAGATGTTATTATTGGTACATATCAAGAATGGAAAGCTTTAAAAGATGCTGAAAGTTTACTTGGTATGATTAAGTCGACAGTTTTTGTTATTAGAGGTGGTAAAGAATTTGAAATAAATTCATATGAAGTGGTTTGTGGGGATATAATTCTGGTTGATAGCGGAACTAAGATAGTTGCTGATGCAAGACTTATAGAATGCCATAATTTACAAGTTGATGAAGCTACATTAACAGGAGAAAGTATACCTGCTCATAAGAACAGTAAAATTCTTGACGAAAGTGTCTCTTTGGCTGAAAGAAATAATATGTTATTTGCTGGTACTTCGGTTGTTACTGGTAGAGGTAAAGCCATTGTTTGTGGAACAGCATTGAATACGGAAATTGGTAAGATAGCTAAAAAGGTTACTGAAACAGAAGAAGAAAAGTCGCCGTTAGCGATTAGAATAGATAAGTTCTCTAAACAGATTACGGGAATAATTATAATTGTGGCTATTATTACTACTTTTGTTCTTTTGTATAGAGGGTATAAAGGTAGTGTTATATTTCTTAGTGTGATTGCTCTTTCAGTTTCGGCTATGCCTGAGGGGTTGCCTCTTGCTCTTACCATGGCTCTTACTATAGCCTCTAAAAGAATGGCAAAAGAAAATGTTATTGTGAAAAATTTGAATTCAGTAGAAGCGTTAGGAAGTTGTACGGTAATTGCTACTGATAAAACAGGTACTTTAACCGTTAATGAACAAACTGCCAAAAAAATTGTTTTACCTAATGGGGATACTTTTGATGTAACTGGTACAGGCTATAATGATAGGGGAAAAATAATTGGTGATAAAAATATGAGCAAAGCTAAAGAAATAGCTTGGCTTTGCGCGATGAATAATGAAGCGCATTTAGAATATGAAGATGAAGAATGGGTAGCTTGGGGAGATTCGGTAGATATAGCTTTCTTAAGCTTAGCATTGAAAGCCAATTGTGGAGAGTTAGTACCTAAAGTTGAAACTATACCCTATGAATCTGAAAATCAGTTTTCTGCTGTTTACTATATGAAGAATAATAAACTTCGTTGTACAGTTAAGGGTTCTCTAGAAAAGGTTATGAAATTTTCAGAAAAGAAAAATGAATATGTGTCTTATAATGAAGAATTAACTAAGAACGGATATAGGGTTATTGCTGTATGTGATGGTGAGGTAGCTAGTACTAATATGAAGGACTTAAAAGGTTTATCTTTTAAGGGCATGGTAGGATTTATAGATCCTGTACGTAGTGATGTTAAAGATTCTTTAAAGGAATGTTATAAAGCGGGCATTAGAGTTATTATGGTTACTGGAGATCATCCTTTGACTGCGTTTGCAATCGCTAAAGAATTGGGATTATGCAAAAATATTGAAGAAGTTGCAACTGGTGATGACGTCGCTAAATATAGAGCTTTAGGAGAAAAGGAATTTGATGAGTTTATTCGCAATATAAAAGTCTTTTCTAGAGTGACTCCAATGGATAAGCTGGACATTGTAAATTCTTTAAAACGTATGGGAGAATTTGTTGCTGTAACTGGCGATGGTGTAAATGATGCTCCTGCAATTAAGAGTGCAAATATAGGTATAGCTATGGGAAGCGGTACAGATGTTGCTAAAGAGACGGCATCGATGATTATTACGAATGATAATTTTACCTCTATAGTTAGTGGAATACGTGAAGGTAGAGTTGCTTATGCTAATATTAGAAAGATAACTTTATTTTTAATTAGTTGTGGTTTGGCAGAAGTATCTTTCTTTGTTTTGTCAATATTATTCGGCTTTGAAATTCCGTTGGTGGCGATTCAATTGTTATGGCTGAATATGGTTACTGATGGTCTTCAAGATATATCTCTTTCCTTGGAAACAGCGGAGGAAGGAATAATGCTAGAAAAGCCTCGTGATACTAAAGAATCATTATTTACAAAAGAATTAACTAGAGAAGTGGTAATACTTGGAATAACTATTACATGCGTGGTCTTTGGTGTTTGGAAGTATTTAATGGATAAAAATGTTGATATTACTTATGCTAGAGCTGTTATAATGATGCTGATGGTCTTTATTCAAAATGTTAATGTGCTTAATTGTCGAAGTGAGAATAGGACAGTGTTTAAAGAAAGCTTAACTGATAATCCTTTGCTGATGACTACTATTCTTGGCTCTATATTCCTTCAACTCTTTTTATCCGAGGTTCCTTCAACTGCTAAATTTTTGAAAGTTGTTCAGCTTGGTGCTTTTGAGGTTGTGAAAATACTTGGATTATCATTTGTAGTCATTCTGGTTTTTGAAATATATAAATTTTATTATTATAAATTAAGAAATAAAAGAAGATGATATCTTCTTTTATTTTGGTTGAATTTTGTATATAATAATATTGGTGATGATGATGAATAAGAAGTTTTTAATTATAGTATTGTGTATGTTCTTTTTAACTTCTTGTAATAATAAAATAGACAGCTTTGTTAAAGATACAAAAAAAGAGGTTACAAACAGCATAAAAAATACTAGTAAAGAAAAGATTACTAAGAGTATTAAATACATTAATGATAATTATGAAAAGAAGATTGATAAAAACTTTGTTTATAATACTTTGTTGTTGAAGAAATTATGTGATAATACTTATTTGAAAGATAATAAGATTAAAAGAGTGGCAGAAGCTTCTTATGAATATATGTTTAGACAAAGTAAAGGAAACAAAAAAGAGTTGAAGGATAGTTTAGATGGTTTGTATAAGAACTTTGATGATGAAGTAAATAATTTTTATTTGATGTATCAAAGATTAGCTATCGTTGATGGCTATTTAGCTAAAGCTAAAACCAAACTGATAATTGAAGCAGAAGAAAAAGATTTTATTAGTAATAAAAAGATTAATATAGCTATAGATTATATTAGAGATTATTATGATAATGCATTTAAGAATAATGAGGTTATTGAAAGATTGGGATATTATTCTATGTATTTAGAGAAGATTGGAGATAAGACAAAAATAGATAATAGTATTATTTCTTTGGGTAAAATAATGAAAAAGTATTTACAAAATGGAGAAGATAGAGATTTTGAAAAAGTTAAAGAATTATTGGATGAAGTAAGTAATAATAGAAATGGTCTTGTGGAGGAAATAAGTGCTAATTAGTGGTGATTATGGAAGAAATAGAGTTATTAAAAAGAAGGTTAAAAGGTAGTGTTATATTAGTCTTTATTATTATATTCTTTTGCATTATGGTTTTATTTTTGTTGAATCATTTTGTTATTGTGAAAGAGTATTATAAAGCTAGCGATTTTAAGATCAAAACGATCTATAGTAATATAGATTTTAATAAAAATGGTATTGATGACTATTCAGATTTTTTGCTGGGGGCAAAGAAAGTAATTAATAAGAATGAAGTGTACGAAAACTTTATTGTTAAGGTTTTTAAGTATGCTGGGTATGACTTGGATAAAATGGTTGAAAGATATTATGAAGATTATAATCTGGATATTGGAAAAAAAGATAGAATAAGTATGTATAAATCATTTATTAATAGTAATGCTCTTAAAGTAGATGTGGATTTTGATAAGATTGAGTTGTTTCAACCCGGGGATTTTGTTTTTTTACAGGACGGTATTGGGGTGTTGAGCGATAAAAGGAATAAAGATGGTATTAGCTTTATAGTTATGATAAATGATGGAAAAGTAGTAGAAGAAGATTGCCTTGGGGATTTAAAGATTTCTGGGCACTACCGTTTTGATTCTTCGTTAATAGAGGATGATTTGTTAAAAAGATAGTTTCGCCATTGACTCGCGAACAAAAGTATGATAACGTATTTTTACGAGGTGATAATTGTGTATAATTATATAAAGGGCATTATTAATGGATATGGAGCTAATTATGTGGTTCTAGATAATAACGGAATTGGTTTTTTGATTTATGTTCCCAATCCGTATGTATATAAAGAGAATGAGGAATATAAAATATACGTTTATAATCATGTTAGAGAAGAAGAAAACTCTTTATTTGGGTTTAAGAATGAGCAAGAAAGAGATTTGTTTTTAAGATTAATAAATGTAAAAGGAGTTGGCCCTAAAATTGCTTTACCAATTATTGCGGGTTCGGTTGATGCGATTTATGATGCTATAGAAAGAGAAAATGTATTGTATTTAACGAAGTTCCCTAAAGTTGGAGATAAGATGGCTAGACAGATTATACTTGATTTAAAGGGAAAACTTGTTAAAAACAATGATTTGTTTACAAATGATGGGTTAGATGAGTTGATGTCGGTTTTAGAAAGCTTGGGGTATAAGAAAACTGATATAAAAAAGATTCTGCCTCAAGTAGATGCTTCTAATCCGGTGGAACAACAAGTTAAAGATGCTTTAAAACTATTGATGAGGTAATTATGAAATTAGGAGTAGATATGGATGATACTGTTGCTTTTTCTAATAGAAAATTGATTGAAACAGCTTTATTGTTTGATGAAAAATATGTAAATGGTCGAGGGTTTAAGAATAGAGATGGTAAAACTCTTTTAGATAAGTTTTATTGGAACGTTTATCATGTTGAGCAATTTTTAAATGTCCTTCCTAAGGGCGATTATTTTTTGAGCTTAGATGTGAAGGAAGAGGCTAATAAGTATATTACCAAGTTGTGTGATGAGGGGCATAAAGTGTTCTTCATTACTAGAAGAAATAAAAGCTTTCTTTTAAAAATGAAGACGAGAAAATGGTTAAAGAAAAATGGTTTTAAGTATAATGGTATAGTGTTTGGAATTACAAATAAAGGAGAATATTGTAAGGCAAAAGGAATAGATTTATTAATAGACAATGATAGGAGAAATATAGATTCTGCTCTTGGAAATGGTGTAGATGCGATTTTGATGGAAGATGATTATAATAAAGATTTAGTCGGATATAATAGATTAAGAAATTGGAAAGAAATATACGATTATATAAGCGGGGTGAAATAAGGTGAAGAGACTTGTTGATAGTGAAAAAAGAGATGATATGGATGTATTTGATCAAACTATTCGGCCTCAAAATCTGGATGAATATGTAGGGCAGGAAGAGTTAAAGGATAATATAAGCGTTTTTATTAAAGCTTGTAAAATGCGTAATGAATCATTGGATCATGTATTGTTATATGGGCCGCCCGGCTTAGGTAAAACTACTATGGCTCATATTATTGCGAATGAAATGGGAGCGAATATTAGAACTGCAACTGGACCGTCTATCGAGAAAAGCGGTGATTTGGCAGCAATATTGTCAACTTTAGAAGAAGGAGACGTTCTTTTCATTGATGAAATTCATAGGATTCCTAGGTATATAGAAGAAATATTGTATCCTGCAATGGAAGACTTTGTTTTGGATATAGTAATCGCTAATGGAGATGGCACCAGCAGAAACTTGAGGATTGATTTGCCACCGTTTACATTGGTTGGGGCTACGACTAGGGCCGGTGATATTTCGGCACCTTTACGCGATCGTTTTGGAATAGTTGCTAAGTTAAATTATTATAATGAAGATGAGCTGTACAAAATTGTTAAAAGAACGAGCAAGGTATTAAATATGCCAATTGAAGATGGGGCTGCTAAGGAGTTGGCGAGAAGAAGTCGAAGAACACCTCGTCTTGCTAATCGTTTGTTTAAAAGAGTAAGAGATTTTGCGTTGGTCTTTGATTCGCCAACTATTGATGAGGAAATAATGAATGTTTCGCTTAAGAGATTAAATGTTGATAATTACGGATTGGATCGTATGGATACGGAATATTTAGAAGCGCTTATTACCAAGTTTAATGGCGGCCCGGTTGGGGCTGGAACAATTGCTACAAGTATTGGCGAAGAGGTTACTACTATTGAGGATGTTGTTGAACCATATCTTTTGCAGGAAGGTTTTATTAAAAGAACACCTCGTGGTAGAGTTGCTTGCGAAAAAGCTTATAAACACTTGAATATTGAGTTTGAGCAAAACAAATAGATATTTTGAGATATATTAAGGGGGTTTTTCTCCCTTTTCAAATTAGTTAAATAATGATAAAATATTATTAGCTTTTGGGAGTGAATAATATGGGTAGTGGAAAGACTGAGGTGTTTGACGTAGCTCTTGTAAAAAAAGAGATGATAGCAAATATGTTGAAGGAAGTTAGTGCTTCGCTAGAAGAAAAGGGATATAATTCTATTAGTCAAATTGTTGGATATATTATTAGTGGGGAACCGGGATATATTTCAAATTATAATGATTCTAGGAATAAGATAAGACAATATGATCGAACAGAAATTCTGGCAGTAATCTTGAAGACTTTTTTGGAGAACGCCTAATGAGATATTTGGGATTAGATTTAGGCACGAAAACTTTAGGAATTGCTATTTCTGATAAAACTAATCAGATTGCTTCTTTCTTGGGAGTCGTTAGGTGGAATGGTGAAGATTACGAACAACTCTTTAAAGAATTAACACCCATAATTCAGGATAAGGGTATTACTTCTATTGTTCTTGGTTTACCTAAGAATATGAATAATTCTTTGGGGTTTGCCGCAGAGAGAAGTATTAACTTTGAAAAAGCTTTAAAGGAAAGGTATTCATTGGATGTGATTCTTGTCGATGAAAGACTGAGCACTGTTGAAGCTGAAGGCTATTTATTAGAGGCGGATGCGAGTCGGAGAAAAAGAAAACGAGTTATAGATGGCGTTGCCGCTTGTATTATTTTGGATACTTATTTAAGAATGAAAGGAAATCAATAATATGAATGAAGAAAAAAAAGGTGTTTTTACCATAGTTAATGATAAGGGAGAAGAGATTGAGTGTGAGATACTATTTACTTTTGATAGTGATGAGACTAAAAAAAGTTACATAGTATATACTGATAATACTACAGATGAAGAAGGTAGTATAAGAGTATTTGCTTCAGTATTTGATCCAACTGGTACTAATCCCGATCTTTTACCTATTGAGACGGAAAAGGAATGGTTGGTTATTGAAAATATCTTGGCTTCTGTTCAAGAAAAAATTGATGAAGCGGCATAGTTATGAAAAAAATAATTTTTATTATATTAGGGTTGCTATTAATAATGGTTATAAGTGGGGCTGTTTTCTATAACAATTCTTTATCTCCTGCTGGAACTAGTAAAGATGTAGTTACTTTTGAAGTTAAGAGCGGTATGACTTCCAAAGAAATATTATCAGAACTGCATAAGGATGGTTTAATTAAAAATGAGTTTGTTTCATACCTTTATGTTAAACATAATAATATTAATAATTTGCAAGCTGGTACATATAATTTGAATAAAGGAATGGGGCTTAAAGAAATAGTGGATATAATATCTAAAGGCGAGACAATAGATAATAGTATTTCTCTTACTTTTATTGAAGGTAAAAGGGTTAAGAAGTTTGCTGAAGTTATTAGTAAAGAGTATGAGTATACGGAAGATGAGATTCTTAACAAATGGAAAGATAAAGAATATTTAAATAAATTAATTAATAAGTATTGGTTTTTAACGGAGGATATTTTGAATGAAAATCTTTATTATCCTTTGGAGGGTTATCTGTATCCTGATACTTATCGTTTTGAAAAAGATGCAACTGTTGAGCAAATTACGGAAAAACTATTGGATACAATGGGAAATTACCTTGAAGAGTATCGAAATGGTATAGATGATAATAAATATGTTAATTCTATTCATAAAATTCTTACTATGGCAAGTATTGTCGAGCTAGAAGGAGCTAAAAGTGATGATAGGGCAGGAATTGCTGGTGTTTTCTTTAATAGATTACAAAATGGATGGAATTTGGGTAGTGATGTAACTACTTATTATGCTGCGCAAATAGATTTTACTGATAGGGATTTAACTCAGGCCGAATTGGACGATGTAAACGCTTATAATACTAGGTCATCGGCAATGGCTGGCAAATTGCCAGTGGGCCCGATTTGTAATCCTAATATTGAATCTATTAAAGCCGTTATTAATCCAAAACAGAATGATTATTATTTCTTTGTGGCGGATAAAAATGGAAAAACTTATTTTAGTAAAACAAATGAAGAACATGAAACGATAATATCAGATCTTAAGAATAAGGGATTATGGTATACATATAGTTAGGTGATAGATATGAGAGAAAAAATATTAGAGATGGAAGAATATGCCAATGAGCATAATGTTCCTATAATTGAGAAAGATTCTATAGCTTTTATAATGAAGTTTATTAAAGCTAATGATTTAAAAACTGTTTTGGAGATTGGGACAGCTATTGGCTATTCAGCTATTTTAATGGCTCAAGCTACTGAAGATGTTGTCGTTACAACTATTGAGAGAGACGAGACCAGGTATATGGAAGCCTTAAAGAATATTAAGAAATGTGGTCTTGAAAACAGAATAACTGTTCATTATCAAGATGCTTTGGAAATGAATCTTTCCGGTGTTAGCTATGATATGATTTTTATAGATGCTGCTAAGGGACAATATACAAAGTTTTTTGAAAAGTATAAGTATTTTTTGAATCCTGGTGGCGTCATAATTACTGACAACCTTAAATTTCATGGCCATGTTGGAAATAGGGATAATATAGCATCGAAGAATTTGAGGCAATTGGTAGGGAAGATTGAAGACTATATTGATTTTTTAAAAAATAATGAAGAATTTGAAACCAAATTTTATGATGTGGGAGACGGCTTATCTGTAAGCATTAAGAAAAATGATATCTAAAGTTATGTTAGTTGTTGATAATCTTGATTATCTAAATGATTATAGAAAAGTGGGAATAACTACTTTTCTTTTTCCTTTAAAGGAATTTTCTGTTGGATATGATGATTATAGTTTAGAAGAGATAAATGAAATTGGTGTTTCAAATAAATATTTACTTATTAATAGAGTATTGGATTGTAAAGATATAGATAAATTAAAAAACCTGCTAAGTGAATTAAAAGGAATAAAAGGATTGGTCTTTGAAGATATTGGTGTTTATCAATTTGCTAAACAATTAGGTTTGGACTTGGAATTGATATTATTTCAAAATCATTTTAATTGTAATACAGAATCCATTAATTTTTGGTTAGAAAGAGTTAATAGTGTTGTTGTTAGTAATGAGCTTACTTTTGAGGAACTAAAAAATATAACTACGAGGGCAAAAAGCCCATTGGTTTTACATCTTTATGGATATAATCAGGTTATGTATTCTAGAAGAAAGCTGATAACTAATTATTGTGAAGAATTTAAGCTGGTAAATAGGAATCGTAGGATAATTGAGGATGTCTCTTCTCACGTGAGATTTAGAGTTTTTGAAAATGATTATGGAACGGTAATGTATTCTGATAAAGTGTTTAATGGTAAGAGATTATTAGGATTAAATAATATTAAGTATTTTTTTGTAAATACTACTTTGATAGATCATTATAGATTGATGAAGTTTTTGAATAATTTAAATGGCTCTTATGGGGATTTTGAGGATGATGGTTTCTTAGATAAGGAAACTATATATAAATTGAAGGAGAGATAGTATGGAAAAAATAGAATTATTAGCTCCTTCTGGGAACTTGGAAAGACTTAAAATAGCTCTTTTGTATGGAGCAGATGCTGTATATATAGGTGGGCAAGATTATAGTTTAAGAGCTAACGCTAAGAATTTTAGTATAGAAGATATTAAGGAAGCTGTTAGATTTGCTCATAGTCTTGGTAAGAGAGTCTATGTTACTATAAATATTGTTTTTCATGATAAAAATTTGGTAGGATTAAAAGATTATTTGACTACTTTGGATGATATTGGTGTTGATGCTTTTATAGTTTCGGATGTTGTTGTAATGGAAATGATTAAGAAGCTTTCAATTAAAGCAGAATTACATGTTAGTACTCAGGCTTCTGTTCTCAATTATGAAGCGGTTAATTTTTATAAAGATTTAGGTGCTACTCGCGTTGTATTAGCTCGAGAAGCTCATAAAAGTGATATTGAAAGAATAAAAAAAGAGACTGGAATTGAGATAGAGTGTTTTGTTCATGGTGCTATGTGTACTTCGATTTCTGGTAGATGTGTTTTGTCAAATTATGCAACTTTGCGAGATAGTAATAGAGGCGGATGTGTTCAGGCTTGTAGATTTGTTTACAGCATTGATGATGAAAGCCAAGTCTTTAGTATGACACCAAAGGATTTGAATATGGTATCGAATATTGGTGAAATGATTAATGTCGGTGTCAATTCGTTTAAAGTTGAGGGACGAATGCGTAGTGTTTATTATATAGCTACTGTTATTTATACTTATAGAAGGTTAATTGATAGAGTTCTGAATCATGAGGTGGATGATAAATATACTGAATATTCTTTAAATGTACTTAATAGGTGTGCTAATAGAGAGAGTGTAGAACAGTTCTTTAATTCGCTTCCTACTAATAAGGAACAATATTTTTTAGGAAGAGATGAGGAGAGTAATAAAGATTTCTTGGGAATTGTTCTTGATTATGATAATCATTGTGGTATTGTTACATTAGAGCAGAGGAATTATTTTAAAGTAGGAGACAAGGTTGAATTTTTTGGACCAAATCTTGAACAAACTTCTTTTATAATACCGTCGGAATTATATAATGATAAGGGAGAAAAAATTGATGTTGCTAGACATCCGCAAATGATTGTAAAATTTAAGTGCTCTATCGACTTAAAAAAGGATGATATGATGCGAATTTACTTGGATTTATAGTTTATTTACACGTGTATCATTACTTCTTAAATTGTTTGACTTTTGATTACTTTTGTAGTATCCTTATACAAGTGTTTTGAAGGAGATAAGATTTTAATGAAAAAAGCTGAAGAAATTCTATTGACGGCAAGCGGATTTGCTGAATTGGAAGCAGAGCTTAATGATTTAAGAGTTAATAAAAGAGCAGAAAATGTTCTAGCTATAAAAGAAGCAAGAGATCATGGCGATTTGTCTGAGAATTCGGAATACGACGCTGCTAGAGATGAGCAAGCAAGAATAGAAGCAAGAATACAAGAATTAGAGTATAAATTGGAGCATGCTAAGATTATTGATGATAGTGATAAATCAAAGGTAAATGTTGGTTGTGAAGTAACAATTTTGTATGTTGATGAGAACGAACAAGAAAAATATACTATTGTTGGTAGTTTAGAAGCTGACCCTTTTGAAAATAAAATTAGTAATGAGTCACCAATTGGCTCTGCTATTATTGGCAAAAAGGTAGGAGATATTGTTTCTGTTAATGCTAATGGTTCATCATATGATATAAAAATTTTAGCAATAGCTTAAGCTATTGCTTTTTTTTGTAAGAATATTACCAGTGAACAAATCGCTGGATTCACTAAATTTTAGTTATGTTTGGCTAGTATAATGAGTATAATCCCCGATGTTTTGCAGATTTATTTTTAAGAATCCTTATAATCCGGATGAGGAGATTACTGATTTGAATTTGCTAATGAATTATTTCTCGGTTAGATTTGATGATGGTGATGACCCAACATCTTTTTCTAGGTCTTTGTAATTATTTTGTTGTTTAATTGTGTAAACATAGATAATTATTGATTTCCTTTTTTTATATT